>JANPIJ010000301.1:0-14350 GCA_031424955.1 Ferruginibacter sp.
ACAAGCCAGAACCAAAAAGGTTGAAAAACTAAAAGTTGAATTTTTTATTTTTCCTCTGGAATACTTATCTACACAGCTTTTCAGCGAGTAGTAAAAAATATCTTGCCAAAAAATGCTAAGTTTTAAGTTGTTAGTTACTAATTGCTTACTATACATGTTTTAACTTGGTAATAATACTTTTAAGGTTAATGCCATTTCCCAACACCGGCTTAAATATATCACCATTCGCTTTTATTCTTTCTATAGCATTGTGAATAGTAAAGTCTGTCATTTTTAATCCTTTCTTTACTTCATCCCAGTGCAGTGGCATTGACACAGTAGCCCCGGGCTTTGGCCGGATGGAATATGGCGCAGCAACTGTTGCCTGCGGCCTGTTTTGTAAGAAATCAATATACATTTTTCCTTTCCGGCTCTTTACAATTCTTTCAATGCTTGTAAAGGACGGAATTTGTTCATGCACCTGCCTGGCAATTATTCTCGCAAATTCCTTGGACTGGTCGTAGGTGTACTTAGCACCCATTGGTATATAAATATGTATGCCCGAAGAGCCGCTTGTTTTTGGATAGGAAGTAATACCTACAGAATCGAGCACGTCTTTAGTTACCAATGCAGCTTCTATCACCTGGTCAAAAGTATTTTTTTTATCAGGGTCAAGGTCAATGATACACCAGTCGGGGTAATCTTCTTTTTTTACAGTACTGCTCCACGGATTCATTTCAATACAGCCCAATGAAGCCATATACAACAGACTGGCTTCATCTTTTGCAACCAGATACTGCCGGTCGCGGTTATCTGCGTCACTTTTATATAAGAAAGTTTCAATCCAGTCGGGCGCTTTGCCAGTCACATCCTTGTAATAAAAACTTTCCCCGGTTATTCCATTGGGGTGCCTGTTCATTGATTGCGGCCTGTTTTTAAGATATGGTAAAATGAAAGGGGCCACCTGGTAATAATAATTGAGCATATCCCTTTTAGTGATTTTTTCTTTTGGCCAGTATAACTTGCCCAGGTTGGTGAATTTTAACTCGTGCCCTTTTATTTTCCTTATCTGTGTTTCATCATGCGGGTTTAAAAATGTTTTTCTTTCAGTGTTATCCACAGGTGCTATAATTGGTTTATCGTTGCGTTGACTGACTTTTTTTACGGCATTGATAGTATGCTCCGGTTTTTCCATTATCACATCTGCTGCCTTTTTATCTATCCTCATTCCTTCAAAAGATGGATGCCGCATTACACCTTCGGTTGTCATTTCAGTAAAGCTTACCTCGCAAACCAATGTTGGTTTTAGCCAGGTAGCGGTAGCATGCGGTGGGTTGGGGCGAAACCTGCCCGGCCTGTTTATATCAGGCATTTCGCGGAAAGGCGCTTTTTTTACGATAAGCGGCGCAAATTGCTTCATCATTTCCTGCTGCATCTTTTCATTAAAACCTGTACCTATTTTACCTGTATATACAAGTTCCCCATTTTCAAAAACTCCGGCCAGCAATGCACTGAATAACCGGGCTGAATTATTATTTTTAGTATAACCGCCAATTACCATCTCCTGCCTTTTGTTTGCTTTTATTTTGAACCACTCTTTGGATCTGCCTCCCGCTAAATAAGTACTATCCGCTTTTTTTGCAATGATGCCTTCCAACCCCATTTTTTTCACCGTTTCGAAGAAAGTAATGCCTGATTCCTTAAAAGATTTACTGAGTTTAATTATACCGGTTGAGGGCATTACTGCTTCCAAAATGATTCTTCTATCAGTCAATGGTAATTGCGACAAGTCTTTGCCATCCAGCCAAATGATATCAAATAAATAATAGTACAGTTCCCCATCTGCTTCGCTCCTCCAGTTTTGCAAAGCGCCAAAATCTGAAATACCCTTTTCATTCACAACCACTATTTCGCCATCTACCACGGCATTAATGTTCCAATCTTTTAATGCCGCAGTAACTGGGTAAAATTTCTCATTAAATGATTTGTCGTTCCTGGATTTAACTTTCACCTGTTGTTCGTTAATAAATGACACAGCCCTGTATCCATCCCATTTTATTTCATACAGCCATCCCTCCTGCTCAAATGGCTTATCTACCAATGTGGCCAACATCGGTGCTGCTTTCACCGGCATCCTTTGGCTCGAAGCGTTTTTTAAGATCTCTTCTACCCCGGCTGGCTTAGCTGGTGTATCGCTGGAATTCCGGGATGGTTTTTTAGCGACCGTTTCTTTTACCTTGGAAATCTTTTCTCCTGCATTTTTTGACGAGGCTTTTTTCACATCCGCTCTACTGTTTAATTCAATTTCTTTTTTACTTTTTACAATTGCTTCTTTTACACGTTTGGCTCCATAAAAATTAGTAGTTGTTTTTTCTATCTGTGCCAGTGTTTTTTTCGATAAAACAGACTTGTCTTTTGATGTTATATCATCCACAGAAGCGTACTTATCTTTTAACTTAAAAAGCAGCCATGCGTTTTCACCTCTTCCATGGGCTTTAATTAAAGCATATTCGCCCTTCAATTTTTTTCCCTGTAACGTAATCTTAAGCTTACCTGTATGCAACTGGCGACGCAGGTTTTTGTCCTGTTCCTTTCTACCGGCAGAAACAATGTCTGCTGGTTCATAGAAACCTTCGTCCCATACTATTACGGTGCCGGCTCCATAACCACTGGGTATGATGCCTTCAAAATTCCTGTAATCATACGGATGGTCTTCCACCATCATAGCAAGCCGTTTAACATCCGGATCGGTAGAAGG
Source organism: Ferruginibacter sp. (assembly GCA_031424955.1). Classification (GTDB taxonomy): domain Bacteria; phylum Bacteroidota; class Bacteroidia; order Chitinophagales; family Chitinophagaceae; genus Ferruginibacter. The sequence continues at coordinate 2,738 of JANPIJ010000301.1, forward strand.
CCCCTTGGGAACGGCCCAGCTTTTTAACACACCTTCCATCTCGAGGCGGAAATCATAATGCAAATGGGAGGCATCATGTTTTTGTATAACGAATCGTAATTTATTCCCGTCTGGTTCGCCTCCCGTTGGTTCTGGTGAAACGTTAAAATCCCGTTTCGTTTTATATTTGCTTAAGCTCATGGCAACAATTTTTACAATAAAGTTTCTGGTGCTTTGTTAACCATAAATTGACAGACCTTTTATTTTTTTTAACACGAATTATTAAAATCGAATTACACGAATTAATACAATGCACTAACTAATTCGTGGAATTCGTGAATAAAATTTCGTATCCATCATTTATACTTAACATGATATTACTCTTCCTTCTCCCAATCCATTTTTTCTAAATCTTTTTGAGAAGGCCCGGTTAATACTTTTCCTTCGGGTGAATACCTGGCACCATGGCAGGGGCAATCCCATGTTTTTTCAGTGGCATTCCATCCTACTGTACATTTGATATGTGTACAGGCTGCGTTTAATACATGTACTTTATGGGCCTCATCTTTATAAACGGACAATATATGCCCGTCATGCTTAACTATTTTTGCTTCGCCTGCTGCAATTTCAGCGAGTGCTTCAATCTTCTCAGCATCAAATTTTCCTTTTATAAAGCTGGAAACTACATCAGCGCCCTCCTTTACAAAGTTTGCAAACCCGGCTATTGGTTTTAACCGGTTTGGGTTAAATAAATCCTGGTAAATGCTTTTGCCATTACTTATAATATCTGCAAAAATAATAGCCGACAATGTTCCATATATCATCCCGTTGCCGCCAAAGCCGGTTGCTACATAAATGTTTTCATCGCCGCCAGGAAGATTTCCTATATAGGGCAATCCATCAGCAGGTTCATAATATTGAGACGACCATTTGTAGGCAATTTTTTCTACCCGAAAATAGCTGCGGATATGGCTCTCTAATTTTCTGAAACAGTTATCAGTGTTCTCCATGTGGCCGGTTTTATGATCCTCGCCCCCGGCTATTAAATACAGTTCTTCATCAACTTTTTGTGTGCGGTAATAATGATAGGGGTCCTCCATGTCGTAACCCAACGCCGCCGGATACTCCCCTTCTAACTTCACAGCCATTGCATAACTTCTGTAAGGCGCACACCTGAAATGTAAAAGATTTACCCCGGGTGGTATATGAGTAGCATATATAACTTTTCTTGCCCTGGATGCAACAGAAGTCGTTTTTATCTGGAGAGCGTCTTCTTTATTCTCAATGTCTGTTACCCTGCAATCCTGAACGATCACCCCGCCCTTTTCTTCAAATATTTTTGCAAGGGAAAAAATATACTTAATGGGGTTGAACTGTGCCTGGTCTTTAAATAATGCAATTTTTAAATAAGGAATCGGGAATGGGGAATTGTTTGTAAAAATTACATCCACGCCCACTGACCGTGCTGACTCAGCAATATCTTCCAGCTCTTTATCCTGTTCTTCGTTTATTGAAAAAAGATACCCGTCCATTGTACTATATTCACAGTCGATAGCATGTTTATCAATATTCGATTTTATCAATGCCATCGCTTCAGTTGCTGCCTCAGCCAGCAACGCTGCATTCTCTTCTCCAAAATTTTTAGCTACTTTACTGTAAGGGGTATCAAAAAAATTATTGAGATGGGCAGTAGTGCCACCGGTAGTACCAAATCCTAATGTGTGGGCTTCCAGTAAAAGGCATTTTTTGCCAGCTGATTGTAACAATAAGGCTGTTGTAATACCCGTTATACCTCCTCCTACGATTACCAAATCATACAACTCCTCCGGTCTAAATTGATTGACCGGACTATAAGCCGGAGATGTCTGCCACAGGCTTTTATTCGTACCATCTCTTTTCATAATTGATAAATAGATGAGTTATTAAATTTGGTTTCAATCATAGAGTAACCTCCTGCCCCGGTTGTACAACGAAGCAAAAAACCGGTGTAAACAACCGGTTTTTTATAAAAATTACAAGTCACTCATTTTAGGTGCATCTTCTTCTGAATCGTCATCTGCTGTGTCTTCCTCTGTAACGTCAACATCATCTTCATCCTCGTCTACATCATCTTCATCTTCATCTAAATCTTCTTCCTCCACGCCATCTGCTTCATCATCAGGAGTTTCAACAGCACTATCGTCATTTAAGACGGCGCTTGTTTCAGTTTCGTCCTCCCCATTCACCGATTGCTGCTGGTCCTGTGAATTAACAACTATTTGTTCTTGAGCAGGAACATAATCTTCCCCTCCAAAGGGATCATTCATTTCTTCTTCATTTTCTGAGAACAGGCTATTGTTTGAGCCAATCTCCAGGTTTGAATTGTTTGATTGAGGTTGCATAACGTAAATTTTAATGGTTACTTAAATATTCTAAAAAGGAATAGAAGTGTGACAGGGCCTCATCGCTGTGATCGCTTACATGCAGAAAACAGTTTTGACACTTCACCTTAATTAAGCGGGAACCTTTCTTACTTTTTCCCTGTCCCAAAACCTGTGCATTGCTATGGCCTGAATAAATTTAGAAGTGATTGAACTACTATCTCCTATTATAATTCCTTCCATCTGCACAGTCTCATCACTATTATCCTCCGGAACTTTCTTTCCGAAATAAGTTGCTTTTAAAACCTGCAACGCTTCTTCATCGGCAGCGATTGGTTTACAATGTTTAAATGCTTCGTTTAAAAAATGCAATGCATCGGGATCAGCTTCCAACGTGGCAACACTGCTGATACCGCCGGGCACATATACTGCATCATAAAACACGGAAGCAACTGTAAGAAATGACTTTGGGGCAGGGATAGGAGTATCTTTTTTCCCGGCAATAAATCCCAGCCGTGGCGCAATGATTTCACAGGAAGCGCCTTCTGCTTCCAATGCTTCTTTTACCGTTTGTATATCGTTTTCATCTGCACCATCAGCAGCCAGTATTCCAATCTTACGGGTACGGATAGAGTCTTTGATAGTGTTGACCATACTCAGCGCTGCAGATTTCTCCAGTGACCCTTCTTTAACGATTGACCGGTAGGCTTCCGGATCGGCATCCGCGGGTACAATTTGGTTTAACGGGGTTGCCATATCTTTCGGTACATGCACACCAATATTATAAGCAACCGCAGCAGCCAGGCCTTCATCTATCTGGGAAATAAAATATAACATCCTTTCCCTGATAGAAATCAGTTCCAGTTTTCCAAGTTCAAAACTTAATGCATCGGTAATGTGATTTTTTTCCGGCTCTGACTGGCTGTTGAAAAACAGTTTTGCCTGGCTAAAATGATCAAAAAAGCTCGCACTTCTCTCCCTTATTTTATGTGCTTCAATTTTTTCGGGGAAACTTGTAAATCCCCCCTGCATCCTACCTGCCTGGAAGGGGCATCCCCCCGACATCATATTAGGGCTATGAGCCGTTTTTCCCTTATTTATTTGCTGGCGCATGTGGCCATCCCGCTGGTTATTGTGAATGGGTACTATTGGCCGGTTAATCGGAATTTCATGAAAATTAGGCCCGCCGAGCCGAATCAATTGTGTATCGGTGTAAGAAAATAATCTACCCTGTAATAATGGATCATTTGTAAAATCGATACCAGGTACAACGTGGCCTATGTGAAAAGCAACCTGTTCTGTTTCTGCAAAAAAATTGTCCGGGTTACGATTCAGTGTTAAGGTGCCGATGCGTTGTACAGGAACTAATTCCTCCGGAATTAATTTGGTAGGATCCAGCAGGTCAAATTCATATTTGTGTTCATCTTCTTCCGGAACTATCTGCACACCAAATTCCCACTGGGGGAAATCGCCCTTTTCAATGGCCTCCCACAAATCGCGGCGGTGATAATCCGGATCTTTTCCTGAAATATTTTGTGCTTCATCCCAAGCCACTGCATGAACACCCAATAATGGCTTCCAATGGAATTTTACAAAACAGGACTTTTGTTCGGCATTTACAAACCGGAAGGTATGTACCCCAAAGCCCTCCATCATACGGTAACTTCTGGGTAACGCCCGGTCACTCATCACCCACATAATCATGTGTGCAGATTCAGGCGTGTTGGAAATAAAATCCCAGAAAGTATCATGTGCTGACGCAGCCTGCGGTATTTCATTATGGGGCTCCGGTTTTACAGCATGCACCAAGTCAGGAAACTTAATGGCATCCTGTATAAAAAATACCGGCATGTTGTTTCCAACTAAGTCGAAATTACCTTCCTCTGTATAAAACTTTACTGCAAACCCACGGACATCACGGGCTAAATCGCTTGACCCCCTGGATCCGGCCACAGTGGAGAATCTTACAAACACCGGCGTTTCCCGTTCCGTATCACACAAAAAGCCTGCAGTAGTATATTTGCTCATATCCTCGTGAAGCTTAAACACGCCATGCGCTGCGGAGCCACGGGCATGCACCACCCTTTCTGGTATACGTTCATGATCAAAGTGGGTGATTTTTTCACGTAAAATAAAATCTTCCAAAAGGCTGGGTCCCCTCGCTCCCGCCTTTAAAGAATTTTGATCGTCACTTATTTTCACACCGTGATTGGTCGTGAGAAATTCCCCGGTAGAATCTTCGGTATGAGGTTGAAGGCTGGTGACTTTTTTATTATCATCAGCGACATTGCTATTATTTTCTGGCATGAGTATCAATTTAAAATGAATGAATATTAATAAAACTATCCAGGATTAGACTGCTATCCCTCTTCGCCGGCGATGCTCTCCAACTCCATATTATCGGCAATTTCCCCGAGTATAGCATCGAATTCCACTTCTTCTGCAAGTGTTTCTGAAAAGATATTTGCTACTTCCGGTAAACCCAGTCTGCCCGCCAGTTTAATAAGGCCGGTATAAGCAGCTATTTCGTAATGCTCCACTTTTTGAGATGCCATGATAATCCCGGTATCACGGGCAGGCGTGCCCCTGTCAGTGTCCTCAATCACTGCTTCGCCTTCTTTGGTAAGGCCTTCCATTGCATCGCATTTTTTGGCCTGTGGCTTTTTATTCATTAATTCAAAAGCCTGTTCAATTCTTTCCACTTGTACTTTCGTTTGTTCCAGGTGGTTGAGGAGCGCATCAGATAATTCAGGAGAAGCAGCCGACTTCGCCATTTTAGGCAATGCTTTCACCAGTTGTTTTTCTGCCCAGTAAATATCTTTTACTGAATCGGTGAATAATTTCAACAATCCATCGGAAGCGCCCAAAGTTTGAACATCCATCGCTTCACTTGTAGGGCTAAATTTGGAAGGATTGGAATCTGAAGGTTGTAATGTGTCGTCTGTCGATGCAAAAGCAGCCGCGGTTTTTGTGCCGCTCTTAGCGTTTGTTTTTTTGGTAGAAGATGATTTTGCCATGATTAAATTTTTTAAAATGATGAATAGGTTTTAAATAAACAACCGGCCATTATGCCTCGGCCATTTTACCAAACAGCTTTTTAGTCTTTACAAGCGCTGATGCAATTACCTGGTGCATATCATAATATTTATACTCCGCCAGGCGCCCGCCAAAAATCACATTGCTTTCCGCGGATGAAAGTTGCTGGTACTGGCTGAAGCGATTATTGTTTTCTTCATCGTTTACCGGGTAGTACTGTTCCATACCCGGTTTCCATTCTGACGGGTATTCCCTGGTGATAATTGTGTTTGGCTGGGTGCCAAATTCAAAATGCTTATGTTCAATGATACGGGTGTAAGGAACGGCCGGATCTGTATAGTTTACAACAGCATTGCCCTGGTAATTGGCCATGTCAAGATGTTCATGTTCAAAGCGGAGGCTACGATATTTTAACGTTCCAAAACGGTAGTCAAAATATTCATCTATAGGTCCTGTGTAAACTGTTTTTTCGGCGATTGAATCAAAGTAATCGCGGTCGGCCAAATAGTTGGTATTTAATTTCACTTCCACACCGTCCAATAAGCCGTCAATAATTTTATTGTAACCACCAATCGGGATGCCCTGGTACAAATCATTGAAATAATTATTATCGTAGGTAAATCTTACCGGCAAGCGCTTTATGATAAATGCAGGAAGGTCGCAGGCTTTGCGCCCCCACTGCTTTTCCGTATATCCTTTTATCAGTTTCTCGTAAATATCAGTTCCAACCAGTTTCAACGCCTGCTCTTCCAGGTTCCGGGGGTTAACGATTTGCAAAGATTCAATCTGTTCTTTTATTTTATCCTGTGCTTGCTGCGGAGTAGTCACTTTCCATAGCTTATAAAAAGTGTTCATGTTGAATGGTAAATTATATAGTTCACCCTTGTAACTTGCTACCGGTGAATTGGTGTACCGGTTGAAACTGGCAAACTTGTTCACAAAATCCCAGACCGGCTTATCATTGGTATGAAAAATATGGGCACCGTAGTAATGAATGTTGATACCCCGTTCGTTTTTGCAATAAACGTTGCCCCCTGCATGGCCCCTTTTATCTATAACAAGGCAACGCATCCCTTTCTGTTTTGCCTTGTATGCGAATGTGGCGCCGAACAGGCCGGCCCCTACTATTAAAAAATCATACTCTTTCATCTTCTTTGTTTTTATGTCTTAAAATTTGGTTTGATCTATGGACCGTTGAAAAATACTCAGCCAATGCCTGCTCAAGCGATGGCATCAGGTTGTATTTAATACTGCCCAATGCAGACATGCGGGGAAGTGTTGCCGTAGTTTTGATGTTATAGCCTGCTATAACCAGGTCAGCATTCAATGAGGTATATCCTACAATTTTTTTAGCAAACCCATACCAGCTTATATTTTCTTTATTGGTTAAATGCCATGCACCTGTAGCATCATCAATCAGCAAGTCGAGGCTGGCGTTTACCAGGTGCGGTACGTATGTAGGTGAAATAACAATATCATCTGCAGCAACAAAAATTCTTCCCTGTTGTAATGTATTTAGTAAATGATGTACAAAATTGTGTTTATCCCATGGACCGAAAAATGCTGCTGTCCTGATTAGCAGGGCATTATTGTTTTCTTTAACGATCGATCTTTCTGCCAGTTGTTTACTCTTACCATAGGTATTTAACGGTTTCGAGATATCTGTTTCTACATAGGGATGGTCTTTGTTTCCATCAAAAACCAGGTCAGACGAAAATGACATCAGTTTTATCTTGAATTTATTGCATACCATAGCGAGCTTCTCTACACCGACAAAATTTACTTTGTAACAGGCCACCCTATCTGTTTCCGCTTCCTCTACTTTTACATATCCCGCCGCATTTACGATGGCCCACGGATGGTAGCGGTTTATCATCACAACCAGCTTGTCTTCATCACAGATATCCGCTTCCTGCCTTCCCAGTAAAACATGATGGAGGTTTCTTTGCCTGCATAATTTGGAAAATGCATTTCCAAGGGTGCCGGTATCTCCAATAATAACTATCGGTTGTGCAGCGTGACACCTTGTGTCGTCTGGTGTGGTGTTGTTTTTATAATAGCGTGAATTGAGTTGCCACCAGGCAGCCTGGTTTATCAAATGTGTATTACTCTTTTGCTGCCCGTTAATATCTTTTATATATGCTGCGAGGGCTGTTGCACGTGCATACCCGGCGCTGATATCAAATACACCCGTTTCATAATCGAAGGGCTGGGAAGTAAGCAGTTTATTCCAACCGAAAGATCCGAACAGCGCCCATGCTGTCACCGCACGGATATCTATCCCTTCCTTATTCAGTTTCACAGCAGCGCTGTACACCTGGTGAAACCATTTTAATTGCTCCTCCCTGGAGCAGTTTAAATGCACTTCGGTTATGGCAATTGGAATTTTGTACCGGTGCCAAAGCTCTTTTAATAACAGTTCGATCCCATGGGGTTCATCAAGCTGCACCCTCACGGCTTCAACATCGGCGTAAATATGCAGGCTGTTGCCACCCACTGATACGGGAGGGTAATGTTCAATGTCCTCATCGAGAAATCTTTCAGAAGTAATGTAATGGTTGACCCCTATGATATCAGGCGGGCATGGATTATCTATGAAAAACTGTAACTTTTGTTCCTCAATACCTAATCGTAATACGTGATCCCATAACGGATGGGTTTTAGTAAAATTTCCGCAAAGAATATCCCATGTAAGCCACCGCCTGTTATTTTCAAAATTGGCCTGGTACGATAATAATGGTGTACTGTACGTTTTTCCTAAATCCTCTGTTTGTATCAGTTTTGCGGCAGGGTTAATTTTTCTGATCTCATGCATTGCCAGCACCGTTCCTTTTAATTCATTCAGTAAAATTTTTAAAAAGCTTACATCATTCATTCTATGAGGATACCAATGGCCATATAACCCTGAAAAACGGGCTGTTGTCAATGGTTCATTAACCGGGGTGTAATATTGTAGCCTAGGAAAACGGGTGGCTACCTTTGCGGCATATTCAGCAAATAATTCAGGAAAATCTTCCTCTAATAGGTTTGTAAAGGCAGGTCCACTTCCATGATGAAGCAAGCCTGCAATTGGTTCTATAGAATGCTTTCTGAATGTATTTAAACAATTTTCGGTGAAGGACCAGTCTATTATTGTATGTAAACCAGGTTGATGTCTTTCCCATAATATGGGAAAACGTATTTGTTTTAACCCCAGATCAATTATGGATTCTATGTATGTAAAATTGTTATACAAATCAGCAATCGCTAATTGGTCTAAATAGCTATCCTGCAATCTGTTGATGGTACATTCTATTCCGCCCCATATTTCCGGGGGTCCCTGTTTGTTCATTGATTAAATTTATAGGGTTTATGCCACGGATTTCAGTTTTCTTACTTGCCCGGTTGTATTTAGGTCTGCCATACAGTCATTTATTTTATCCATCATTTGGGTAGTGGTGTAGTCCCAGGAAACATCTTTCAAAAATGCATCCACCCGGTTAAGCCATTGTTTAGTTTGGCGCTCATTTTTGGCGAGCTCTGTTTCTGCTGATTTAATAAATTCATCGGAACTATCGGCGATGTACACCAGTTTTTTATCTCCATAGGGAGACACTACGTCTGTAATTGAAGTAGAAATAACGGGTTTGCCGGCCGCCAGGTACTCCGGGGTTTTAGTGGGACTTATAAATTTAGTTGATGCGTTTTTTTCGAAAGGTATCATTGCAAAATCCCAACCTGAAAGATAAAGTGGTAAGTCATCGTATGTTTTAGAACCCAGGTAGTGAATATTATCACGTTTAGGCAAATCCTCCGGGTTGATTTTAACCACCGGTCCAATTAAAATCAGTTGCCATTCCGGCCTTTTTTCAGCCACTTCTTTTATCATTTGTATATTAAACCTCTCGTCAATCACACCATAAAATCCAAAGCGTAAGTGAGGTATCAATTGCTGATCGAACGGCCCCTTCAGTTTCTTACGCCCTTTGGCAAAATGATCCTTATCTATACTGCTGGGAAATGGATAAATATTTTGATGAGCGCATTTTTTGGCTTCATATAAACTCTGGCCGCCGGTAAACACCACCTGCGCTTTACTAAATAGTTCCGCTTCCATAATCTTTAATTCTGCTGGCGCAAATTTGAAAGCAGATAATTCATCCATACAATCATATACCACCAATTGAGGTTTTAAATGGCTACTTATTTTTAGTGCCATCGGGGTATAGTACCAGGCGATAAAATTTTCAATTTTATTTTTCGTAAATAATGCACTCATCAATTGTTTTTGCCGGGTTATTACAGACTGGGTGTCAGTATCATCCGAGTTAAGCTGTGGCGTAACAATCCATATATTTTCTTTCGTCAGTTTTACCTCCAGCGCATCTTCAGCATCGTGAAAGATAGGTTCCTGGATAAAAAAAGTTCTAAACTGTTTTGCAAACCTGCTCATTAAATGCTGCGGCCGCTGGTAAACGAAATCCCACCTGAGGTGACAAAAACACACGAGGTCTGTTCCTGTAATTTTATTCATTTCTAAAAACTTTTTAGTTTGCATTTTTCGTGATTTTAAATAATTGAAAATAACGGGTGTGTTTTAAATTTAATAAAAGTGTGGTGACAGAACCGAACAAGTTCATTACATCAGTATAATTTCCTAAAACGCTGATTAACCTAATGTAAAGGCGCACCTGAAAAAGTATACAGCCTGGCAACTACTTCATTTTTATTAAAAAAATATGCCAATATTCAAATACGGTTAGTTATTGTTTACAGGCGTTTATTTGTAACTATTTTACAAGACACGAACTTGACTTGTGGAAAAAAAGCGCAGCGCTTTGCTCATTTTGGGGTTTTTGTTAAAGTCCGCAAATAATTTTAAACCTTTGGCGTTTAGCTTTTATCCAATACGAAATACAAAATTATGCTCAAGGTTATCCCCCAAACAATATGTACCCCTGATGAAGCTAATACGCTCCGTTGGACTGAAGAAAAAGTTAATACGTGGTACAGTCGCAACCCCTGGCAGGTGGGCTGCAACTATATTCCACAATACGCCATCAACCAACTTGAAATGTGGCAGGAGATGAGTTTTGACTCCGCCATCATCGATAAAGAGCTAAGCTGGGCAGCAGGACTGGGATTTAATACCGTTCGTGTTTTTTTGCATCATCTTTTGTGGGAACAGGATAGTACGGGTTTCCTAAAAAGAATAAATCGTTTTTTATCAATTGCATCGGGATATGGTATCAGAACAATGTTTGTATTGTTCGACGCGGTTTGGGACCCGTTCCCAAAAATAGGGTTACAACCCGAGCCCCGGAATTATGTACATAACTCCGGCTGGGTACAATGCCCCGGCTATGATGTACTAAATGATGTGAGTAAATATGACGGGCTGCACGATTATGTGACAGGTATAGTAAGTTATTTTAAAGATGATAACAGGGTGTTAATCTGGGATTTATTTAATGAACCGGACAACATGAATATGGCAAGCTACAAAGACGACAACTATGCATTGCATAAAGCAGCATTATCGATGAGCCTGTTGAAGAAATGTATAATGTGGGTGAGGGATATTAACCCGATCCAGCCGGTTACAATGGCACCCTGGCAGTTTGACTGGAGCGACCCTGCAAAACTAACTGCACTTGATAATTATATGTTTACCCATTCGGATGTTATTTCATTTCATTGCTATGAAGACAGAACCGGAATGGAAAAAAGAATTAAAGATTTAAAAAGGTATAACCGGCCAATAATGTGTACTGAATATATGGCAAGACCATTTAACAGTACTTTTCAAAAAATCCTACCTGTTTTGAAAAAGCATAAGGTAGGGGCATACAACTGGGGTTTCGTTGCCGGAAAATCACAAACGTTTTGTCCCTGGGATTCGTGGCAACAGGCTTATACAGCAGAGCCCCCTGTTTGGTTCCATGATGTTTTCAGATCAAACGGTGAGCCTTACGATAAAAAGGAAGTTGCGTACCTGATGAAATTGAACAAGGGCAATATGAAAAATGCAGTACAAGCGTTATTTTAAATTCAAACATCGTTTAAATTATCCTTTTCCGGGGATGTATAAAAGGATATGGGGTAGCGATCATAAAATGGTAGAATGTTTTTTTCTTAAAATTTCCATATTGAATTTTGGTCAGTAATTTATACCTATAGCAACGTAATTACTCCTTAAAAGCTGTTACCTCTTATTTAGGGTTTGCTCAGAAACCCTGTAAGTATTGCTATATTTAGG
>JANPIJ010000302.1:0-11142 GCA_031424955.1 Ferruginibacter sp.
GAAAAGCAAGTGCCAGGCAAAAAAGGCGGGGGTAGTACGATAAAGGGGGTCGTTGAATTTGAACAAGGAGAATTTGTGCAACTCAAAGTAGGCATCTCTCCTGTTAGTACTGATAATGCGCTTGCCAATATTAATGCTGAAATACCCAATTGGGACTTCAATGCCATAGTGAAACAAGCCGATGACAAATGGAACAAAGAACTTTCCCGTATAATAATTCATACAAGGAAGCAATCTGATAAACGAATCTTTTATACTGCGTTGTTTCATTCCATGATTCATCCATCGCTATTCAACGATTACAATGGAGATTACCAGGGAGCCGATAAAAAAAGTCATAAAAATTCCGGTTTCAATAACTATTCGGTATTATCTACCTGGGATACTTACAGGGCCGAACACCCGCTTTTAAATTTAATTGCTCCTGATCGTATTGGCGACATCATCAACAGTATGCTTTCCATCTTTGATCAACAAGGGTATTTGCCTGTCTGGCACCTAAATGCAAATGAAACCGGCACAATGGTTGGCATTAGTAGTATTCAAATTATTGCTGAAGCATACCTTAAAGGGCTAAGGGGCTTTGATGTTGAAAAGGCTTATGACGCCATGAAAGCTACAGCAATGTCTGATTTGCGTGGCCTTGACTATATTCAAAAATTTCAACCAATTCCGGCTGATGGAACAGTTCGTAGAACTGTGGCAAATGCACTTGAACTGGCTATTAGCGACGCTAGCATTGCATTAATGGCTAAAGCAATGGGCAAAACAAATGATTACGATTATTTTAGTAAGCGGGCTGCAAACTATTCGCTGTATTACGATTCGCTTACTGGATTTTTCCGTGGAAAAATGGCCAATGGTGCATGGGGTAAAAATTTCGATCCGCTAAAATCTACCAAACCATGGGCGGCTGATTATGCAGAGGGTAATGCGTGGCAATACCTATGGCTGGTTCCGCAGGATGTTCCGGGTTTGAAGTCATTATTAGGAGGTGAAAAATTATTCATTGATAAACTGGATAAATTCTTTTCATTAAAGACTGAGTCAGACGAGGAAGCCCTGATTGACCTGACCGGTCTGATTGGTCAGTATGCACACGGTAACGAACCCAGTCACCACATTTCTTATCTGTATGCATATGTCGGCCAACAATGTAAAACTGCCGAAAAAGTTCGTTACATCATGAAAGCCTTCTATCACGATGATCCCAATGGCGTAATTGGAAACGAGGATTGTGGACAGATGTCTGCATGGTATATTTTTTCTTCTATGGGATTTTATCCTGTTTTTCCGGCCTCGCAGGAGTATGTTTTTGGAAGTCCCTTGTTTGAGAAAGCAACCATCAATTTGCCGGATAAAAAAAGTTTTACTGTAATAGCCAAAAGAGCTTCAGATGAGAATAAATACATACAAAAAGCTATTTTAAATGGTAAACCACTTGATGCTCCTTTTTTTACCCATCAGCAATTGATGGCAGGTGGCACAATGGAATTAATTATGGGGAATAAACAAAATGAAGCATGGGGGAAAGAATAAGGTCTCTTTTGATGAAAGCAAAAAAGGGGGGCGTTTTATTAGGGAATTGATTATCCTTAAAAGGTATAAAAAATGATTGTAGTAGCATTAAGTTGATTAACTTAAACCCGAACATTAAAATCAAATCTATGGCCTCAAGAAGAAAGTTTATTAAAAGTGTAGCTGTCAGTTCTACAGGGTTGGCAATTGGAGGTGTGACCTCAGGAATGACAGCAAGAATTTACAAAAATATAATTGGTGCAAACGATCGTATTCATGTAGCCATGATTGGCGTAAACAGCAGGGGTAAAAGCATGTCTTCCACCTTTGCCAGTCAAAAAAATACCAATGTGGCCTGCATTTGTGATGTTGATGAAAGAGCTATTCCAAAAGCCATCAAGGCTGCAATGGAAGTCAACCCTTCCATCACACCCAGGTCGGAAAAGGATTGTCGTAAAGTGATGGAGGACAAAACGATTGATGCCATTTATATTGCTACTCCTGATCACTGGCATGCTCCACTCACTATTATGGGTTGTAAGGCAGGGAAACATGTTTATGTTGAAAAACCATTAAGCCACAATCCGCACGAAGGTGAGCTGGCAGTAGCAGCCGCCCGCAAATACAACCGCGTTGTTCAAATGGGTGCACAACGCCGCTCTGCTCCATTGCTTACCCAGGGAATTGAACAGCTACACCATGGAATTATTGGCAGGGTGTATATGGCAAAAACCTGGTACACCAATGCACGTAAATCTACTTTTCTTACAGCTGGATCAGTTCCAGCCTGGCTCGATTATGATCTTTGGCAGGGACCTGCTCCCCGTGTGCAATACAAAGAAGGCCTCATACATTACAACTGGCATTGGTTCTGGCATTGGGGAACAGGCGAAGCGCTAAATTATGGAACACACGAAATGGATGTTGCCCGCTGGGGACTTGGTGTTGATTTCCCCATTCGGGTTAGTTCTCTTGGTGGACGGTATCATTTTAAAGACGACTGGGAAACGCCGGATACACAAATAATTGCAATGGATTACCCTGGCCGCATTTCACTGGTGTGGGAAAATCGCAGTTCAAATGGACGAAAAATTGAAGGAGCAGATCGTGGGATAATTTTTTATGGAGAAAATGGCAGTCTCGATACAGGCGATGATAACTTCAAAGTGTACGACCTCAATGGCAAATTAGTGAAGGAAGTAAAATCAGAGACAGTTGAAACAAATATTTTGCAGGGAAGAAATACCTCAAGTCCAAGTTTGATAATGGATAGCCTGCATGTTGCGGACTTTCTTGATGCAATCAGGAATGACCGCCGCCCGAATTGTGATGTGGAAACTGGTTATAAAAGTGTGCTTGCTATGCAGTTGGGGAATATTTCCTGGCGTGTTGGTCGCGACCTAAAAATAGATGCTACTAACGGACATATTATCAACGATCCCGAAGCACAGAAATTATGGAGTAGAACTTATGAAAAAGGTTGGGGGCCTGAGCTTTAGCTTAAAAATTGATTTGCAAAACCAGGTTAAAATACAGCGGAATCATTCAAAAACACAAAAATGCAACATTTGAAAATAAGTGCTCTTTTTCTGACACTCCTTGTTGGTCTGATTTCATCCAATGCACAAAATCCAAAGGTAGAAAAAAACGAAATGGTCAGGATCAGGCATTCAAATAATTCGAAATACCCTTCTTACAATGGATTAGTAATGGCCGGCTATCAGGGATGGTTTCGTGCACCCAAAGATGGAGTAATGTATCCTGATGAAAATAAGATTCTCATAGATATGTGGCCGGATGTATCAGCATATGAAAAAACGTATCCAACCAGTCTGAAGCTGGCCGACGGTAATACGGCCCGTTTCTTTAGTTCCGACGATAAAAGTACGGTAGATCTGCATTTCAAGTGGATGAAGCAATACGGCGTAGATGGCGTATTTATGCAGCGGTTTTTTAATGCAGCCAAACCAGCAGCACGACACATCGGTGCAACAAATGTGCTGCGCAATGCACTGGCAGCAGCTTCACAATATGATCGTGCCATCGGCGTAATGTACGATCTCTCAGGTCTGAAAGGCTCCGGAGAAGATTGCTCCGTGTTAATCAATGACTGGAAATACCTTGTTGATTCACTTAAGGTTACCAATCAACCTGGAACACAAACGTATGTTTTTCACAACGGGAAACCCCTGGTCACTATCTGGGGTATCGGTTTTCCCGACCGTCCTTACAACATTCGTAATATTGGTATTGGCCGCTTTATCGATTTTTTAAAGAACGATCCTGACTATGGCGGATGTTCCGTTATGTTGGGAGTGCCAACCTTTTGGCGGGACCTGAATGCTGATTGCTCACCTGATCCTTATTTGCACGAATTGATAAAACAGGCTGATATTGTGCTGCCCTGGATGGTTCAGCGTTTTTCACCGCTTCTTCACAATGACATGGACCGCTATCGAGATGTGATATTAGCCGATATGAAATGGTGCAGGGAAAATGGAATAGATTATGTTCCTTGTGTTTGTCCGGGATTCAGCTGGCATAACCTGAGCAGGGCTGAATTTCCAGAAGATGTTAAGCCCGTTGGATCTATACCCAGGCAGGGAGGCCGCTTCTACTGGCAACAAATATCAACAGCAATTAATGCGGGAGCAACAATGCTTTATGTGGCTATGTTTGACGAAGTGAATGAAGGAACTGCTATTTTCAAATGCAGCGATAATCCACCGGTTAGCAATATAGCTAAGTTTGTAAATATGGATGGGAAACCTTCGGATACTTACCTGTGGCTCACAGGAGAAGCGGGCAAAATGCTTCGGAAAGAAATTCCCCTATCCTTAAAAATACCAGAACGAAAATAGTTGCCATTAAATATTTAATCAAAATGAAAATCACTTTATTAGGAATCATACTACTTTTTTGCCTTTCAGGAAATGGGAAAATAATACCTCCAAAAAGTATCCGGGATTTTGGGGTAAAGCCTGGTAACAATCCATCGGTAAACAAAATTAATCTTCAGAAAGCAATTGATTGGGCCTCCCAAAATGGTGCTGCTTTGTTTGTTGAACCATCAGATGAGCCTTATCCGGTTGATGGAGGACTTGTATTAAAAAAGAATGTTTCCCTGGTTGGAGTACATGGCCCTACACCGCGTGGAACCGTTCATCCTACAAAAAAACAACCGGTAGGAAGTGTTTTTAAAATCACCGATAGAAATAGTGTCTTCATCACGGTAGAAACAGGAACCCAGATCAAAGGGATTCAGTTTTGGTATCCGGAACAGACCATTAATAACCCGGCACTAATTATACCATATCCGGCAACAGTACAGGTTTCACAAACGAGCAAGACACAGGGCGTGTATCTTTCCTGTCTTACGTTTTATGGCGAGTATTTAGCTTTCGATTTTAGTGCCAGTCGTGAAAACCCTTGTGAATTAATGACATTTGAACATTGTTACGGTTATCCTTTGAGTGGCGAATTTATCCGTATTGACTATTGTTATGATATTCCCCGTATCCTGCATTGCCATGTAAATCCTGCTGTCCAAAGATATATAGGCGGACAGTACAATAGGGTAGTGGTGGATGCAGTGATTGGTAAAAAAACGTTTACTTATTCCATTAAACATACCGACAATGCCCAGCTTATTGACCTTTTCACTTTTGGTGTATACGGCGGCATTTTGCTTGATGGGGATACCTACGGGCAATTAACCAATTTCAATTTTGATTGTGTGGCTGTTGGCATCCATAAAAAGGGCAATAACAGCAGAAACCGAAACTGGCAAATTGCACAGGGTTCCATTATCGCCAACTGTGGTGAAAAAGTTGAGCATATTCATCCAATTATTATAGAAGGGGAAGGGCATACTTCCCTTAGCAATGTAGAAGCTTTTTCGGGTGGAAACGCGGCTTTAACACCGGTTGCTGAAAAACAATCCTGGGATTTTTTATTGATTCGGGGGGATAAAAAATTGACGGTGTCAATCTTTGGCAGCAGGATGAAGAATTACCTTTCTGAAAAGCCGATCACCATTGAAAATAAATTTGCGATAGTTCAGGCAGTGGCTTGTATCGATAAAGCGGAAAGATTATACAACCAGGTTTTTGAAGGAAAAGGGAATGAGTGATTCAGGCTAATAAAATTGTTATCAAAAACAATAACAGGTTGTGGTTGTAACAATAAGTTAATTCGATACAAATAAAAAATATATAACACTAGATGAAGCCATCTAAAATTCTGAATATAACAATCATTCTTGCTGCTGTCATTTGCATGCAAATTGTGCGTGCGCAAACGCCGGCACGAAGTAAAAGACCAAATGTTATTATTATTCTAACCGATGATATGGGGTATGGAGAAATCTCCTGTTATAATAAAAATCAGGTAAGTACGTCCAATATCGACCTGCTCGCCGGTGAAGGTGTTCGATTTACCAATTTTTATGCACCAACACCTTATTGCGCTCCTTCCAGGGCAACTTTATTAACTGGTCGATTCCCGCTTCGGCATGGTATGGTGCAAAATCCGGCTCCCGATGCAGGAATAAACGACATCGGATTGAATGCAAGTGAGGTTACCATGGGGGAGCTATTTCAGGGTGCGGGTTATCGCACCAAGTGTATAGGTAAATGGCACCTGGGTCATAAACCTGAATACTTCCCGGTAAAACATGGCTTCGATGAATACTACGGAATTCTTTATTCAAATGATATGCGGCCCGTTCAAATAGTGGAGAATATGGATACTGTTGAGTATCCCGTTGATCAACGGCTGCTTACACAAAAATATACCATGAAGGCATTGGATTTTATTCAACGGAATCAAAGCAGTCCATTTTTTCTCTACTTAGCGCATGCCATGCCACACAAACCTTTAGCTGCATCTGCAAACTTTTTTATAGATGGAAGTTCTCAAGAGCTCTATGAAAGTGTTATCAAAGAATTGGATTGGTCTACAGGCGAAGTGATCAACAAATTAAAGGAGCTTAAATTATTGGATAATACCATCATCATTTTCATGTCGGATAATGGTCCGTGGTATGGGGGTAAAACGGGAGGACTCAAGGGCATGAAAGCCACTAACTGGGAAGGAGGAACGCGTGTTCCATTCATCATCAGGTATCCGCAGCAGTTTCCGCAAGGGAAAACAATTGCGATTCCATGCTGGTCGCCCGATATTCTGCCAACAATTATGAAATTAACCGGCATCAAAACAGATACTTCCATAAAGCTCGATGGCCAGGATATTGCTGCAATCATTAAAGGGAAATCAAGCCATCATTCACCCATTTTTACCATGAAAGATACCACCATACGGACTATCCGTGATGGAAAATGGAAACTCTTCCTGTCTAAACCGGATTTCTACAAGCAAACAGACCTAAAAAACTGGATTGATAAAAGGGGGCCGGATGGAACAACCATCCTTGCACCTTTTCAACAAGCCAACCCATCAAATTATCCGGGGGTAAAACCTGAATGGATGCCTGGAGAAATGTTGTTGTTTGATCTTGAGAAAGATCCAAAAGAAAGTATTGATTTGTCAGAAAAATATCCGCAAATCAAAGAGGCACTCATTCGGACATACCATGAATATTTGAGTTCTTTCAATAAACAGGCACACTAAAAGCGTAAGGTGATTATCAGTTAACTGGCCCTAACAATTTTGAATATTCTTAACTAAGCAACAATAACATTTAATTACAAACAGAATGAGAATAAAATTGGTTTTTTGGAAAGCATCTCTTCTTGCAATTTTTTTATTTTCAGTAACATGCCTTCAGGCAAACGTGAAGCTGCCTTCCATACTTGGCGACAATATGGTGTTGCAGCAAAAAACTGCTGCTAAATTATGGGGTTGGGCTAAAGAAAATGTAAAAATTAAAGTAACAACTTCTTGGGATAAGAAAACACATACAACAATATCCGATAGTAAAGGTAGTTGGTTACTGAAGGTGAATACACCAGCTGCAGGCGGGCCTTACCAAATAGCAATATCTGATGGCGAAGTGCTTACACTGAATAATATTTTAATAGGTGAAGTCTGGTTTTGCTCCGGTCAGTCTAATATGGAAATGCCGATGCCGGGGTTTCCACGCCAACCAGTAAAGGGGAGTAATAGGGTGATTGCGAAAGCTAATCCAAAAGTGCCTATCCGAATGTTTACTACCGATTCCAAAGATGGTAACTGGTTAAGACAATTCGATAAAACGCCTCAAACTGATTGCAAAGGACAATGGTTGGAAAATTCTTCCGAAAATGTGGCAAACATAAGCGCCACGGCCTATTATTTTGCAAAATATGTGCAGGAGGTCTTGGGTATTCCTGTAGGTATAATCGTTTCATCTTGGGGTGGTTCGATTGTTGAATCCTGGATGAGCAGGGAGGCTATTGCACCTTTTAAGGAAATAAATATTTCGGTCCTGGATGATAATACAGAGATAAATAAACCAAATGCTACACCCTGTGTTTTGTACAATGCGAAAATTGCACCTTTACTAAACTTCACTATAAAAGGCTTTTTGTGGTACCAGGGTGAAAGTAATCGCAAAAATGCTGATTTATACGCTAGCCTGATGCCTGCATTCGTCAGCGATCTGCGTGCCAGATGGAATATTGGCGAATTTCCTTTCTATTTTGTACAAATAGCACCTTATAATTACGAAGGGGCTGATAGCACTTCTGCCGAACGTTTACGAGAAGTGCAACAACAAAATATGAATGAAATTCCAAATTCAGGGATGGTAACAACGATGGATATAGGTCATCCTTTATTTATTCATCCTGTAAATAAAGAAACGGTGGGCGAAAGGCTGGCCTTGTGGGCACTGGGGGCAACGTATGGACTGAAAGGTTTTGTATATTCCACTCCTGTATATAAATCGATGGAGAAAAAAGCCCAAACGATATACATTAATTTTAAGAATGCAGAAAGTGGCATAAGCCCTATGTGGACAGATTTGAAGGGATTTGAAATAGCCGGAGCAGATAAAGTATTTTATGCTGCAAAAGCAGAAATTGAAACATCCACAACCCGCCTTGCAGTTTCGAGTATTAACGTTCCCGATCCGGTAGCCGTCAGGTATGGGTATAAAAACTTTGTGGAAGCAAGTATTTTCGGACTGTCAGGCATACCGGTAGCTCCTTTCTGAACTGATAACTGGTAAAATTGAAATGAATCTGTGTCAATATCTCAAATAATCACTAAAAATATTATCTTAAAATAAAATGAGAAAATTTAGAAGTGTCATTGCAACTCTTTCCTTTTCATTACTTTCATTTGCAACAGCTATAAACCAGGAAGACTTCAGCAGATATGTTGATCCAACCATCGGAAACGTTTCCCATTTGCTGGTTCCTACCTATCCAACGTCCAGCCTTCCGAATCAGATGCTACGGATGTTCCCGATCAAACCTGATTATATTGCCGATCAGGCAACTGCCAGGCCATTTCAGGTCGAATCGCAGCTTGCCGATGCCGAGCGGACACCCAAACTCAACGTGCTGCTCATCATGGCCGACGACTTGCGCGACTTTGGCGGTGCCTTGACGCGGGATGTCGTAAAGACCCCGAACCTGGATCGACTGCGGGCTCGCGGCGTCACTTTCGAGCGCGCCTATGTTCAATACCCGGTCTGCAATCCCAGCCGCAGCTCTATGATGGCCGGTCTGCGGGCGGAACAAACTGGCGTTGACGACAATAACACCCGTCTCCGTCAAAATATGCCTGACCTCATCACCTTACCGCAGCTCTGCAAAGACGCTGGCTGGCAGGCGCATGCGTTTGGCAAGCTCTACCACCTTGGCGGTGGCAGGGATACTGACCAACAGGCGATTTGGGCGGACGTGGCCCGCTCGTGGCACACCGCCCAGGACTTTGTCGCAACCCAAGTAGGTAGCCGTCTACTGGAGGGCCGTAATGTTACGGATGGAACACTCCCTTGGTGCGCCTGGGGCTCAGCGGATGGCAACGACGACGACCAGCCCGACGGCCAAATCGCCGCCGCCACAGTAGCGAAGATCGAGCAACTCGGCGACCAGCCTTGGTTCATTGGTTGCGGATTCATGAAGCCCCATGACCCGTTCATTGCACCGAAAAAGTATTTCGACCTGTATCCACTGCAGTCGGTGAAACCCTGGCACGATCCTGCGGACATCTCGCCAGTTCCCGCGCAAGCCGTCGGCTTTGGCGAGTATGCCATCCCCTTCAGCAAGTTCACCAACGAGGAGTGGCGGGAGTTGTTCCGTGCCTACTGCGCCGGCATAAGCTTCATGGATGCACAACTCGGCCGGGTGCTTGACGTACTCGATAAAAACCAACTCTGGGAGCAGACGCTTGTTATCTTTGTCGGCGATAATGGTTACCACACCGGTGAAAGGAACTGGTGGAACAAGAACACCCTGTTCGAACGCTCTTGCCGCGTACCGCTTGTCGTCGCCGCTCCAGGCCTGAAAGGTGGCCAGACGAGCCTCTCGCTGGTCGAGTTGCTGGACATTTATCCTACCGTCGCCGATTTCTGCTGCCTGAGGATGCCACATACGGCTGCCGGAACGAGCCTGAAACCCGTTTTGACCGAGCCCACTGCCAGTATCAAGGACGCTGCCTTCACGCTCGTTACCCGCGGAACAAAAGACTACGGACAAAGCGTCCGCACCTCCCGCTGGCGCTTCACCCTCTGGAGCGATGGCCAAACCGAACTTTACGATCACGACCATGACCCGGAGGAAAATCACAATGTCGCCAAAGCGAATCCCACTGTCGTCGCGCAGCTTGAGGCCCGCCTAAAAACTCTCCCACCATACAAACCCAAACCATGAAAAGGCTTCGTTCTTTCGTTAAAATAATCCAACAAAAAAGACATGTATGATGCGGAGAGAAATCAAACAAAATTTGTAATTCCATTATCAAACGATAAAGCCTTTGCAGGAACCAGTGTGAGTTTGATTCTTTGAAACCGATAAAAAAATACTTTCAAAATTGGAACTAATCTTAAACATACCTTTTAAACATTGATCATGTGGAAGCAAGTATTTTGGATTATCGGGCATACCTGTAACTCCTTTCAGAACCCAAATGGAATTAATATTTTGAGATATAACAACGATACAACCTATAGTGTGCGATGCATTATAAAAATTTCGTTTTTCAACCAACCCATTAATTTACTTACGTCTTAAACAACCTCTAATAATATAATCGCATGAATTACAAGAACATACAAAAAATTCTACAAAGCTCATTTAATTTGAGTTCTAGAGTCATTATTTTAAGCATTTTTATGCTCGTTATTTGTGGTGAGTTCGTCAACGCTCAAACCGATGCTGATGTTGAAAACTACAATTATGTACTCGGTACGCAAACCATTGGGGCAAGTTACAAATTTACCACCGAAGATGCTTTGCTCGAAACAGCCAAAGCTATTTACGATATGGGTTCACGCTCGCTGAAGATTTCGCTTTCAGTAAGCAAATACATAGGCGTTTCGGGAAGTGATTCATCGTTAGTTTCGCTTGTTCGCGACAATACATCGTTTCGCCAGGCTCTCGATATGCCTTTCCGCGATTATTTCTTATGGGCGCGCAGTTATTCTCACTGGGCCGATGGTTATTCCGAAACGGA
>JANPIJ010000303.1:0-22030 GCA_031424955.1 Ferruginibacter sp.
ACAAGCCAGAACCAAAAAGGTTGAAAAACTAAAAGTTGAATTTTTTATTTTTCCTCTGGAATACTTATCTACACAGCTTTTCAGCGAGTAGTAAAAAATATCTTGCCAAAAAATGCTAAGTTTTAAGTTGTTAGTTACTAAAACAATAAACCTTCTCACCGCTCCTCATTATCCGATGTTCTTGTAAAACGGTATCCATTGTTTTCATTCTCAAAAAAATTGCGGGCGCTTTTTCTAAGGGCGAATTGAATTCTTTTTAACTGCTCCCGGAATTGCTCTTCCTGCGGTTTATCTGCTTTTAATTTTTTATCAGTCATTACAGCCAGTTTGTTATCACTGCTTACTGCTGAGGTATCAATGGGTTGCAACCCACTCAGGCCAATCTTCCAGTCGTCTTCTTTTTTTACCCGGTACTTAAAGAAATATACAAGGCCTTTTTTATTGGGGTAACCGGATTGTTGCACACCCGTCAGCACAATGGAATCTATTTTGTTGTAATCCCTATCCGCCACCATATAACTTCTTGCCAGGTCTGTTTGCGTTTTATATGTGGAAGGAAATCTTTTCAATTGTTTGATTTGTTCCAAACGGGTAAACAGGGGGCCCCGCCATTTGTCTCTTTCTGCAAACCAGTTGATGGTACTGTCTGCAACTGGTTTGTTGTTGCGCAACAGGATGATCGCTGTATTTAATCTTACTCCATCATCTTTTGATGCCAAAAGTTTATCGAAAAATTTGGGCACATTTGTTTTGCTGTCGTAAAAGGGGATCAGTAAAATGGCATAGTCATTCAATTCGTTTTTATTATCGTTGTTGTTGTAACCGCGGGATGGCTCATCATCATTGTCTTTATTTTTTTCTTCCGCTGTTTTCTTTTCGTCTTTACCCTGCTGTTTTTTTAATACAATCCTGGCATCAAAATATATGCTGTTGAAATGTTTTTCCAACTGCGCTTCCTTTATATAACCACTATCCACCAATGTTACCAACAGCGACATCACCGGTTTTTTATAATCGTCTACACTTGTCAGTTGCAGTAATTCAGGATAAAGCGCAGCCGCTAAATTCAGCGAATCTGCCAGGTTGTTAAATATGCCGTTGTAATCATAACTATTATCAAAAAACGGGGGTTCCTGTAAAACCAATTCTTTAAATAACCGGATTGCATCCCTGGTTTTATGTCTTGCCAATGCCTTCAATACTTCATTTTGGAAAGTGCTGGTATCGGCGGTTTGCTCATATATTTTTTTGAGTATGTTAACTACCACTCTTTGTGAAGTGTCTTTTATATAACCCAGTTCCGCAATGAGTTTGGTTTTGCTGTCAACATAGTTTTTATCTGCCTTCAATGCTTTGATGGCAGCTTCTATTTTAGGCACCCCCTTTTCGCCATAATAAATATTGCTGATGGTTTGCTGAGCCCGGGTATACACGGCGCTATCTTTACTAAACAGGTCAGCAAAAAAGCTATCGAGGCTATTGCGGAAAATGTTTGTACCTTTTTTTGTTTCTTCCGGTGTAAAACCTGAAAAGAACTGTTCGGTAAAATTATTGCGGTCATTCAATGTGTCACCGATAGTAACCAGGCTATACATATAATTATCTTTCAGCAATATCATCCTGTTGATGGTCCTGGAACTTCCGGTATCCCTTAAACTGAATTGATACCCGCTTACACCATTTTTTAATTCAACAAAATCCTTTTTATGTAACAACAGGTCGCCTTCATCGAAACTATCATTCAACTCGTTTTTCCAAAAGTTGGCGGAATCTTTTACGGTATAATATTTAGGATATTGCTGTACACTTACTCCAATTGTTTCACCGGTAGAATCACTTGTAAAGAGTGCATTTTTGCTTTTAGGCCAGTAACTGTTGTAACCTGAATAAAGGTTGCTGCCGGCAACATCCGCAGTCACTTTCTCTAATTTGGCCCGATAGGCTTCATCCAGGTCCGGAACTACCGGCGTGGTTACCGAAAAGTGGAGGAAGGTATCTACATACTGATTCCTGGTGCTGTAACGATATGGTGTAAGAAGAAATGAATTAAAGAAGTCACTGAAATCTTTGTGAATATTTTTGCTGCTTACCGCTACGCAATAATAATGTGGCCCTTTGATAACATACCTGGCATTGACCATGTACCCGTTATTCATTTTTTCTTTTACTTCAAGGCAGGGGTAGCCCAGCCAGGTCGTCAATTTTCTGCCGGATTGATTTTCAAAATAATCCGGTGAACGAAAAGATTCCTCAATCATTTCCAGGTCAAAACTATCTTCTTCTAAAAACTTAAAATTGTGTACACTTTTTTTAAAGATCAGGTAAGCATCACCGGTTGATTTATCTTCCGCTTCGTACTCCCAGCGTGCTATCCCGTCACCGGTATTGGTGTTTAAGTATTCATGCGGTGCCGCCGATAACTTTACGGTAAATCCGCCCTGCGCAGGAGTAAATGCATGAGAGCCGGCTACCTCTTCTTTAAATTTTATAGAGGAAAAGAATTGAGCGGCTTCTTTTCCTGTAATATAATTTTCTTTCCCGCTCATTTTAAAAATTACGATTTCAAATGGGGTAATGAAAATATTGTATCGTTGCTGATCGCCCCTCCTTGTTTTATTAATGATGTCAAATCCTTTGTAACCGTTTTTTTCTATCACCGTTTTTTGCAGGATTTTACCCGGTATATTTTCGTACAAAAGGCTATCCACTTTTTTCATCACCCGGGCGGGTGTTTGTCCTAAGAAGGTAGCGAATGTTTTTACTCTTGTTACCAGGTAATAACTGCCATTGCTCATGTCAGCATATTGCCTCCTGTCTAAACGCTGGTATTCATCCTTCATTTTAAATAATGGTCCCGGCATACTTACACTGTAGAAGCCATCCTCTGCCTTTACAGTATTGAATTGTACCGGCACTTTCAACTGGTCAGTCTCTTCTTTTTTCACTGCATCCCTGTCGGACATTATGATGGGGCGTAATGTATACCCCATTTTTCGCAGCAATTCAATGATGCCCCGCGGGCCTGGTAAATGTGCAGCTCCCACGCCCACAAAGAGGCTGCTCTTTTTAAGAATGGTATCAATGGAACCCGCCTGTATTTCATTTCGTTTGTACAAGAATTTCTCCCTGAATGCATCTGACCTTTCAGTAAGCAGATCCAATGAATCCATCAGGTCAAGGTCGCCACTGCGGTAGGCATCCTGAATCTTTTGACCAATATCCCTCATAGACTCCCCATCAATATCTATATTCTTTTTCTTTTTTTCTTTAGCCATATCTGCATAAGCTTCCAGCACTATTTTTTCGGTTTCATTGTAATCCTCTACACCGGCAGATCTTTTACCTAATTTTTTTCCTGTTTGAAAAATGTACATATCCAGGAATGTATCCTCCTCAAAATCTTCCCTTGCTTTATAACTTCGATATAATAAACTATTTACAATGGTGGGCTCGGTGCTCAATGCCGCTTTTAATTCAGTATCGTAATTGTTAATCCGAAAAGAGTTTTCATTCAAAAAATCGCCACCCGGAGACTGGATAAAATTTGCATAATTTTCTTTTAACCTGTCCAATCGTACCATCTGCCCCTGCCAGAGATCGGGGTTCAATTCAAGCGCCACTGCATCTACCCGCTTCATTGCATAATAAAATGAATCGCTTAAATGAAAAACCATTTTGCTGCTAACATGCATGGTGCCAAAAAGGTAGGATGGTTTTTTTAGGCCATTTCCGCTAATCTCCCAAAAAAGGCTGGGATATTTTTTATCGGTGATTTTTTGACTGTACGCAGTGCACATAGCCATTACAAAAAAGGCGGAAGTCATAAACAGGAAGTACTTTCTTCTCATACTGGTTTTGTTATTCAGGCTATGTTATAAAGATCCACAGAAGTAGAGAAATCACAAAATAATCTGTGCATATTAACGGTTTTTTGGAGGAGATAGTTGCAGAGCAAATAAAATGATTTGGTCATTTGATACAATCTGCTTAAAATAAGCTACATTTGCGCTCTTAAAAATCATGCCGTAACATGATAAGTGCCTTTAAGGGCTACATATCTCTGTAACATCTACAGTTTAAGGTCTGATTCTCATTATAAATTTATTGATAAAACATGAAATTAAGTCAGTTCCGATTCGACCTTCCACTTAATCTGATCGCCCAAAATCCAACCAAGAAAAGAGAAGACAGCCGAATGATGGTAGTACACCGCAAAACAGGTGAAATTGAAAACCGCACTTTCCGTGACATTATTGAGTATTTTGATGATAAAGATGTAATGGTGGTGAATAACACCAAGGTTTTTCCTGCCCGGATGTATGGCCGTAAGGAAAAAACGGGCGCTAAAATTGAAGTGTTCCTGTTAAGAGAATTAAATAAGCCAAACCGTTTGTGGGATGTTATTGTTGATCCTGCCCGTAAGATAAGAGTTGGCAATAAATTATATTTTGGGGATAATGATGAACTGGTTGCTGAAGTAATTGACAATACCACCAGCCGCGGCCGTACCATTCGTTTTTTATGGGATGGTACAGAAGAGGAGTTTAGAGTAATGCTGGATTTTATGGGAGAAACGCCGTTGCCGAAATACATTAAGCGCAAGCCGGATGAGGAAGATAAGGAACGTTACCAGACTGTCTACGCCAAACACGAAGGTGCGGTGGCGGCTCCTACCGCAGGTTTACATTATAGCAAGGAACTAATCAAGCGACTTGAAATTAAAGGAATACGTTTTGCAGAAGTAACCCTGCACACAGGGTTAGGTACCTTCAGGCCAATTGAAGTGGAAGACCTTAGCAAACATAAAATGGATGCAGAATATTATGGTATTGATGAAACAGCATGTCAGATTGTGAACAAAGCCAAGGCAGATGGCAGAAGAATCTGTTCTGTTGGTACCACCACTATGAGAGCGATGGAATCGTCCTTTACAGCACAAAAATTGTTAAAGCCTTCCGAAGGCTGGACGAATATGTTTATTCACCCTCCCTACAATTTTTCTATTGCTGATGCGCTGGTTACTAATTTTCATTTGCCTAAAACCAGTTTATTGATCATGACCTGTGCTTTTGCCGGGTACGACCTGGTAATGGAAGCCTACAAAAAAGCGATCAAAGATAAATACCGATTCTTCAGTTATGGAGATGCGATGTTGGTTGTTTAGTTTAAAGATCATAACCGTTACGATATTTTAAATCCCTGCCCCGGCGGGGATTTTTTTTATAATACCACCAAAGTTTCCCGGCTTGATTCAATGATGATGATGGTGGATTGAGGGTAAAATAGCACATCTGGTAGATAAGAAAGGTATAATATGGGACAAATAAAAAATAAAAAGGGCTGAGATAGAGATCCCGCCCTGTTTTAATCCAATATCCTATGAAAAACCATTGCTTAGACAAGGGTTGACTAACATTCATTGCATGTTCATTGTTAATAAATTGTTACGTGACGTTTTTAGGGTGAAACCCAAAAAGATCCTTGTTATAACATTCAGCAGAAAACGAATCTCCACCCTGGTCGCCAATATTTTGTGACCTTTGATTTACGGTAGATCGCCGACCCGGATAGACGAATTCTCGCAATATGAAATGCCCCATTAAATACTCGTTATTTCAAAAGGTATTGAGTAACTTAGTTTTGAAAAAAGATGCTTATGCCAACTATACACCAATGGCTTTCAGAATATGGCGAGAGCCATAAAAACGAAACCAACAAAGCCATCCATTGGATATGTGTGCCTGTTATTTTTTTTTCCATAACCGGGTTACTTTACGGAATTAAACTGCCGGTTAATGTTGCAGGTATTTCTATCAATGTGGCCATCATCGCCATGGCAGTTTTGATGGTTTATTATTTTTCACTTAGCAGGACCTTGTGGATCGGAATGTTGCTGTTTGGGGTAACTTGTTTAGTCCTCTGTTATCTTATAGAAGCAAGTGGAGTTATTGCCCTATGGCTACTAAGCCTTATTTTATTTACCACAGCATGGCTTGGCCAGTTTTACGGCCATAAGGTAGAAGGCAAAAAGCCATCCTTCCTGAAGGACCTGCAATTTTTAATGATAGGTCCTGCCTGGCTGATGAGTTTTATATATCAAAAAATGGGTATACGCCTCTGATTATTCAAGGCCAAACAAGTCGCTATTCAATGCCTGTAATGTTTGATTTTTATGGCTTCCCGCAATTAATATGGAAATATTATGACGACTACCACCATAACTAACCATACGTACGGGGATATCTTTTAATGCTTTGAACAGTTTTTGCATTACATCTTCTGTCTGCGTTATTTCGTTACCCACTATAGAAACAATGGTTTGATGGGGGTCAATTTCAACCGTACCAAATGGTTCCAGTTCTTTAATGATCTCCGGTAAATTAGTGTCGTTATCTATCGTAAGTGATACGGCCACTTCGGAAGTAGTGATCATATCAATGGAAGTGCGGTATTTTTCAAATACTTCAAATATCTTTCTTAAAAAGCCATACGCCAACAACATGCGGCTGCTTTTTATTTTAATGGCAGTAATGCCATCTTTTGCAGCTACGGCCTTTACGCCAACACTACCGGCTTGTTCAGATATCAGGGTTCCCTTTGCATCCGGCTGCATGGTATTCAGGAGCTTAACCGGAACATTGTAAAATTGTGCCGGCCAGATGCTGGCAGGGTGCAAAATTTTGGCTCCAAAATAAGCCAGCTCTGCAGCTTCTTCAAAACTTAATTGTTCAATGGCTACGGTTTTTTTAACTACCCTTGGGTCGTTATTGTGCATGCCATCTATATCAGTCCATATTTCGCACACGGATGCATTGATTGCTGCGGCAATTAATGAAGCACTGTAATCACTGCCACCTCTTTTTAAATTATCTACTTCACCTTTTGAATTCCGGCTGATGTAGCCCTGCGTAATGAATATCTTTTTATTCTTGTTGCGTTGTAAAATCTGGGCCAGTTTTACTTTGATGCTGCCAATCTGTGGCTCATCATAATTATCAATGGTCATAAAATCAAGCGCCGGTATCAGCAAATGATCTATTCCTTTTTCGTCCAGGTAAACGGAGAATAATTTTGTACTTAACAACTCTCCCTGCGCAAGTATATCTTTATTAAGTGCTTCGCTAAATGAGATTTTTAAAATGATATGCAGGAATTCAAAATGCTCGTTGGTAATGGCAGTTGCCTTTTCAAGGGCTTCTGCGGTGGTAAGTAAATGGCTGCAAAAGTTTTTATAGTGAATCTCTAAGGCATCAATTTGTTTTTTTGCACTATTCCGGTCACCCTGTGATAAGGAGTTGCTTATTTCTACCAGGGCGTTGGTAGTTCCGCTTAATGCAGATAATACCACTATTTTGCTTTCGTCATCTTTGGTAATCAACTTTGCTACTTCGTGCATTCTTTCCGGCTTTCCAACACTGGTACCGCCAAATTTCATTATTTTCATATTAGCCCCCCGTTTCGCATTTAGCGAATTTTTTAAAATGAATCATTAATAGAGTCGGCAAATTTACCGGTTAATCATCCCGTTTCAAAAAAAATTAGTTGGCAATTAAAACGGGCTATTTAAACCTGGGAGAACAGGTTGTTTCAGGTTGGTTATTAATGGCTTAATTGTATTTACCATTGTAAAACCTTTTCCAGGAAAGCTAACATTCGCATCTGCTTTATTTTGCAAATTCTAAAATACCGGATGATCGGGGAGTTCCTCCTTTAAGAGTTGGTTGCATTTATTTCAAAATTATATTTTGCTCCCAGCATGTTTAAATCATCCACAACAGCCTGTAAGAGTGGAATACCATTTTTCATTCGTTCTTTTTCCATTGCTCTTTCCGGGTCACCGGGAATAATTACACTGGTTTCTCCTTTAATAGTTTTTGCAGAACGGAAGCGTTGTATCCATTTATCCATGTGTAATTTAAAATCCGCAGCCGGCCGGAATGCGTCGATTCGCATGGCGCCAAAAAAATGCCCGATTCCTTCGCCCGGTAAATTTTCGGGCATGGGAATGTATGCCGGAAAGGGCGGCACCCAGGGGCCATAATTAGCACCACTTAAAATTGCTGAAAAAATATCTACAATTGAACCGAGCATATAACCTTTATGGCTGCCATGCTCTTTGTCACCTCCCAGTGGTAATAATGCGCCGCCATTTTTTACTTCACTTGCCTTTGTACTTGGTTCACCTTCTTTCGTTTGTACCCAGCCGCCAGGCGTATCCAGGTTTTTGCGTTGCAGTATTTCCAGCTTTCCATTGGCTGCGGTTGTGGTGGCGAAATCGGCAACGAACGCTGGTTCAGTACCGGCTGGTATAGCTACCGCAATAGGGTTGGTCCCCAGTAATCGCTCTATAGAAAAAGTAGGTGCCACCAGGGCTGAAGCATTTGTCATGGCGATGCCAATCATATCGTTTTCCAATGCCATCATTGCGTGATAACCCGCTATGCCGAAATGGTTACTGTTCTTTACACTTACCCAGCCTGTGCCCACGCTCTTAGCTTTATCAATTGCTACCTGCATTGCTGCCGGCGCTACTACCAGGCCAAGGCCTTTATCTCCATCTATCACGGCGGTAGATGGAGTTTCGTGTACAATTTGAATGTTTGGATTGGCATTGATCCTGCCCACTTCCCATAGCCGTACATAGCCGGTTAGCCTGGCAATACCATGACTGTCAACTCCTCTCAAATCCGCTGACAGCAATACTTTTGCCGCTGTTTCGGCATTGGCTTCACTACAACCTATTTTTAGAAAAATGTTTTTTGCGAAGGTGGATAGCTGATCGTAGGAGTATATTTGTTCCATTAATTTAGCGTTATGTGGCAATCTGTAATGATCGTTCCTTCTAAGGTTGATGATGCTATTTGTACAAAAGTACAAGTGTGCGACGCAACGATGAAGAGGAAAGATTTAATGTTGGGTAAAAAAGAAAAAATAATATTAAAACTGCAGATGCCTTACGGTAAGCCCATCATTGATCAGTTGCTTTAATGAATCGATACCGATTTTTAAATGGCGTTCAACAAATTCACCGGTCACTTTTTTATCGCTGGCTTCTGTTTTTACGCCTTCGGGTACCATGGGGCTATCACTTACCAATAGTAAGGCGCCGGTAGAAATTTTGTTGTAAAACCCTACTGTAAAAATGGTGGCAGTTTCCATATCAATGGCATAAGCACGTATACGCTGCAGGTACTCTTTGAATACTTCATCGTGTTCCCATACCCGTCGGTTGGTAGTGTACACGGTGCCTGTCCAGTAGTCGCAGGCATAATCCCTGATGGTGGTGGAGATGGCTTTTTGCAGCATAAACGCCGGCAATGCAGGCACTTCCGGTGGAAAATAATCGTTGCTTGTTCCCTCGCCTCTCAATGCGGCGATGGGTAATATCAGGTCGCCTATTTTATTCCTTTTTTTGAGGCCGCCACATTTGCCCAAAAATAATACCGCTTTAGGTTTGATAGCAGTCAGCAAATCCATAATCGTTGCTGCCCCCGGGCTGCCCATTCCAAAATTGATAATGGTGATATTGTCAGCAGTAGCACATTGCATGGGCCTGTCTTTACCAATTACTTTTACCTTGTTCCATTTTGCAAACATTTCCACGTAATTCGAAAAATTGGTCAGCAAAATATATTGCCCAAAACTTTCCAGTTTTTCCCCGGTATACCTCGGCAGCCAGTTTTCTACTATATCTTCTTTTGTTTTCATCTTTGTTGATTCGTTGCTAGGTTAATTGATTTATTCACTCTTCTGTTAATTTGTACACCCGTTCATTACTTAATTCGTTTATTTGCTCAATAATAAATACTGTTTGGGATAAATGTGGTGGAAAATAACTATTGATAAAAGTACAAAATCTTTTTTGGTAACTTATGATTAAGATAGCATACCCGCCATACCAACCCAAAATAAAACAGGAACAGGGGAAGGAATTTATATTTGATACAATAAGAAAGCAATGGATTATTCTTACGCCCGAGGAGTGGGTAAGACAAAATTTTTTGCAGTATTTAACCAGGGTTAAAAAATATCCCGCTACTTTAATTGCAGTAGAAAAGGAAATTCAGTTAGGGGATCTTGCAAAACGGTTTGATATTGTAGTGTATGACAGAAATACCCGGCCCTGGATGATTATTGAGTGCAAGGAAATGGATGTAGTACTGACAGAACAGGTATTGGACCAGGCACTTCGGTACAATATTGCTTTGAATGTTCCCTTTATTATAATTACCAATGGCACCAATTGTTACGGATTTGCCGGTAACAACGGCAAATTAAAAGACCTGGATGAATTACCCGAATACGAGACCTGATTTATGAAGTGTGATTTTTAGATGCCAGAAAAAAACGGTTACAACCCGCATATAAAAATACCGGCAGGTGTTCATTCATTACTCATTATTCATCACTCATTTCTATACCGCCATTATTTCTTTCTCCTTCGCCTCCAGGTGTTTTTCTACCATGCCGATGTAGCGGTTGGTAATGTCCTGTATTTCCGCCTCCGCATTTTTTGCCAGGTCTTCGCTGATTTCGCCTTCTTTCTGCAGTTTTTTTATTTGTTCAATTCCTTCCCTTCGAATATTGCGTACTGATACTTTTCCCTGTTCTCCTTCCCCATTACATCTTTTAACCAGTTCTTTTCTTCTTTCTTCCGTAAGTGGCGGTAAAAATAAGCGGATGAAGTTGCCATCATTTTGTGGATTAATGCCAATATTACTCGCCATGATGGCCCTTTCAATTGGTTGCAACATCTTTTTTTCCCATGGCTGTACGGAAATAGTACGGGCATCCAATACGGATATATTGGCTATTTGTGCGATGGGCGTTGGGGCTCCATAGTAATCCGCTACAATACCATCGAGCATATTCGGATTTGCCTTTCCAGCCCTGATTTTCACCAGTTCGGCCTCCAGGTGATTCATCGCCTTTTTCATTAAAGATTCTGTATCCTGTTTAATCAATTCCAATTCTTCTGACATAAAATAGAAAATTAAGTGGTTGCAAATCTAAAGAAAAGAATAATAGTCAGGCAAATAATCCATTTGCAGTAAGGGAAATATATCAGCCTTTAAAAGAAGTTGGAAAAGATCGGGTTAATCTACTTCCACTGTTTCGGAAGCAAGTGTTAGTATTTTGTGCGATTTGATGATCGTTTCTTCTCTGCGTAATTTAGTTTTGGAAGAAACCATAATTTTGGTTCTCCTGTAATAAACAATCGCAATCAAAGAAAAAGAGATGCACATTAAAATACCAATCAGTATGGTGGTTCCGAGGTTACGGAGAAAAAATGCCAACAGGATAAATCCAATATTAGTGCCTAAGCACAATAAAGTAACTTTACGATGACTAAAACCAAGGTCCAATAAAAAATGATGAATATGAGTTCTATCCGGACTAAAAGGGGAACGCCTGTCTAATATACGCAAGCCAAAAACCCGTAAAGTATCAAATAAAGGAACAATCAAAATGGCAATTCCTATAGCCGGGGCGGCTTCCAGGGAAAATGGCAGGCTGGTATTGCCTGCGATGTTGATGAATTTAACAACCATGATTGAATTAACCAGTCCAATTAACAAAGATCCCGTATCTCCCATAAATATCTTAGCCGGCGAAAAGTTATATATTAAAAACCCAACCAGGCTTCCGGCCAGTGAAAAGGCCATAACCGCATAAAGAGTGTGTCCGGTATAAGTAAAATAGGTACCAAACACTACTGCAGTTAACAAACCGAGGCAACCGGCCAGGCCATCCACCCCATCAATCAGGTTAAAGGAATTTACAATAACTATTACGGTAAAGAGCGTAAAAATGATACTGGCAATTTGTGGAATTTCATAAATGCCTAAAAACCCATGCATGTTGGTAATTTGTACTCCGCCAAATTTAATGATGATACCTGCGGCTACCAACTGGCCGATGAATTTTTTTGCAGCGGATAAAATCAATATATCATCCTTTATTCCTAAAAAGAAAATTACAATGGCGGCAGCAATAAAATATTGTAGTTCGGCTATACCAACAGGTGCTCCAAGTAGTAGCGCTAATATAAAGCCTGCAAATATCCCGAGGCCTCCCAGGGTAGGAATAACCATCTTATGAACCTTGCGTTCATCGGGCTCATCGAATAATTTTTTTTCCCTTGCTACCTGGATAATGATAGGTATAGAAAAAAAGGTTATCAAAAATGCGAGAGTTCCACTTAGTATGATATTGTCCATGCAAAACGTATTAAAAATTCCGAGTTTACAACAAAAGTAAAACTCTTTTAGTCAAATAAGGGTAGTTTATCACAAACACAGACACAACATAATTAAAATCCGTTGCTTTTAAAAATTTTAAAGGAAGAATTTTGTCTCCGCATATCTTTTTTATGCAATTAATACGTAACAGAACGAAGATATAATCAACTTAGTATTTTACAAAGGCCTTATGTCCCAATTTTTACTTTGTTTATGTAGCTATTTGAACTAGGTTTGCAGCGCCTAAATAAAAAAATATGAGTGAACTAAAAGAAATAGCCAGCCAGGTACGCAGAGATGTGGTACGTATGGTACATGGAGTGCAAAGCGGCCATCCCGGAGGTTCTTTGGGTTGTGCTGATTACTTAACTGCCCTGTATTTTAAGATAATGAAACACAACCCCGAATTTGATATGAATGGAACCGGGGAGGATCTTTTCTTTCTCAGTAACGGACATATTTCGCCCGTTTTTTACAGTGTGCTTGCCCGTAGCGGTTATTTTTCAATTACTGAATTGGCTACTTTCCGAAAATTAAACAGCCGCCTGCAAGGGCATCCCACTACTCATGAACATTTACCCGGCGTAAGGGTGGCGAGTGGTTCTTTGGGACAGGGTATGAGTGTTGCACTGGGTGCTGCACTGGCTAAAAAGTTAAACAAAGACGCCGGGATAATTTACTCACTGCATGGTGATGGCGAACTGGATGAGGGGCAGAACTGGGAAGCAATTATGTTTGCCGGGCACAAGAAAGTAGATAACCTTATTTCCGCAATTGACTGGAATGGCCAGCAAATTGACGGGCCTACCCAAAAAATAATGAATCTTGGAGATCTTCCTGCCAAATTTGAGGCATTTGGATGGCAGGTGTTGATATTGGAGAAAGGAAATGATATGGATGAAATAGTGGCAACACTCAATCATGCAAAAACATTTGCCGGACAGGGAAAGCCAATTGTTATCCTGATGAAAACGGAAATGGGAAAAGGAGTTGATTTTATGGAAGGCAGCCACGAATGGCATGGCATTGCACCCAACGATGAGCAATTGCAAAAAGCACTGGCTCAGTTGCCTGAAACGATGGGGGATTATTAAGGATGAAGCTACTTTTAATATGTATGGCTGTATAGTCAACAGGCAATGGTCAATGGTGAACATTCAAATTCATCATTGACAATTGCCATTTTTAGTCGTTTAATGATTTTTTTTCTGCCT
This sequence comes from Ferruginibacter sp., assembly GCA_031424955.1. Classification (GTDB taxonomy): domain Bacteria; phylum Bacteroidota; class Bacteroidia; order Chitinophagales; family Chitinophagaceae; genus Ferruginibacter. The sequence continues at coordinate 13,457 of JANPIJ010000303.1, forward strand.
AAACGAAGATCAGGATGAATGAGGATGAGAATACACTACCCCTTAAAAACTTTCCTACAACGACCCTTACCTTAATTCAATCAGCTGGTTGGCGGCCTTGCGTGCCGGAAACCAGGAAGCTAAAAAGGAAATAAATGCCACGGTAGATATCACCAGCATAAAATCCGTAGCCTGTAGTTTTACCGGAAAATAATCAATCAGAAATGAGCCTCCCTGAAGTTTTATCAAATGAAATTTTACCTGGATAAAGCATACCAGCAAAGCTAAGGACACGCCGGAAACGGCACCAATACCGGCAAGTAAAAGCCCTTCTCCAAGGAATATTTTTAGTATCATGGTTTTATCTGCTCCCATACTTTGCAATACACTGATGTCTTTTTGTTTTTCCAAAACCAGCATTGTTAAAGCACTGATCATATTAAAAGCGGCGATAAATAATATCAGCGTCAACACTGCATAAATTGCCCATTTCTCCAGTTTCATTGTATTATACAGGCTGGCATTTTGCTCATACTTTGTTTGTACTTTAAAACCGGGGCCCAATTGCCGTATAAGTGCTTCCTGTATTTTGTTCATTTTGGAAAGGGTATCCAGTTTTATTTCGGCGGCGCTGTATTCGTCTGTGGCAAAGCCCATTTGTTGTTTTACAAAATCAATATTGGTAATAGCGTATTTGTTGTCAAAATCCTGCTGAATAGAGAAAACGCCGGTTGCTTTTACATTGCCCTCGCTCAGTGATTGCATCGGATCCGAAACAGATACTTTTCCTTTCTTTGGTAATATCAAAGTAACAACAGAAGCGCCCGCTAACCCATCCACATTTACCGCCGCGGCATTTTGTATACCGGCTCCTAAAATTAATCCCGGATCATCCATATTACCGGTATCAAATTTACCCTCAAAAGTTTTATTAGCTACACCACTTACTTTTCTATAATTGGAATCTACGCCTTTCAGGTAAACAATAGTTTGCATCTCTTCATTTTGCAACAATGCTTTTTCTTCTGCAATCAATGAAATTGATTTAATCCCGGGAAATTGTTTGAGTAACTTTATTTGAGGGGCACTGAGGATAAATGTTTTGCCTTTTTCAGGGATAATTTTTATATCGGTATAAAAAGAGGAATACAGCGATTTTACCAATCCTTCAAATCCATTGAAAACACTGAGCACCAGTATCTGGCAGGCTGTTGCGAAAGCGATTACGCCTACCGTTACCCACGCAATAATATTGATTGCATTGGCGCTTTTTTTTGCTTTAAAATATCTCCATGCAAAAGTTAAATACATACCCCTGTCCCCGCGGCTGCGGGGTAATTTAATGAAATGATGTTATTGGTAATCTTAATCATTTGCTTTTGTATCCTCATTGGATTTAGGAGTTTCTTCTTTTTTTATTTTCTCAAACAGTTCTTCCATTTTGAACACATAATCCAGCGTATCATCTATAAAAAATTTGAGTTCGGGGATGCTTCTCAACTGGTGGCGTACCCTTGTTCCCAGTTCTTTCCTGATCTCCTTATTTTTTTCTTCAAACTTTAATAGTACTGCCTGCGTATCTTTTACCTGGAACATGCTCAGGTATACCCTTGCCTCAAATAAATCGGGCGTGATTTTTACGGCTGAAATGGATATCATTCCTCCATCAGTCATCAGCAGGTTCATACGGCGAAATATGTCGTTTAATTCTTCATTAATCAAACCTGCAACCTGTTTCTGTCTTTTAGTTTCTGTCGTCATAAAATTTAGCGCTAGGCTGCAAAATTACTTGTTTAATGTGATTTAACGGGTAATTATAGATTGCCGTATTGGTTTCAGTTGATGGTTGGTTACATTCTATAGCCAAATATTCCCGGTTAGTCGAGGGCAAAGTTGAGGTCGGTAACAATCGGGTAGTGGTCGGAATAAGGAACTTTGATGCGGTTAAATTGTGCCACTTCAAAATTCTTATCTGCCAAAATAAAATCAATCCGAAGGGTAGGAGACAAGTATTGAAAAGTTCTGCCTAAACCGGTTCCTTTCTCTAAAAAAGTATCCTGCAAATCTCCTTTTATAGTAAAATAGGTATAGGAGTTAGGCACATCATTAAAGTCGCCGCAAACGATAACCGGGTAGGGGCTTTCTTTTATTTTTTGTTTCACCAGGTCTGCCTCGGTACCCCTGTAGCCATAGGCATATTTGAGTTTGCGTACAATGCTTTTTGAACTTTTTAAACCATTTTCGTCTGTGCGTCTCATCTTCCTGATAGCAGAATATTCCGAATTTTCAAGCCGGTTAGACTGTAGGTGTGTTGTAAATATCCTTACCTTTTTATGATTAAATTCAATATCCGCGTAAATGAGGTGTTCAGCAAAATCCCCTTCTCCATAGTTGAATTTTGCGGTATCGGTCATTGGGTACTTCGATAAAATGGTGACCCCGGTTTTAATAATGCGATCCCCGATGCTCGTTCTCACAAAATAGGAATAGTTATATCCCATGTCTCTAAATGCCTGTATATTGGAATATTTTTTTTCTTTGTCCCAATATTCCTGGAAACAAAGTACATCGGCCTGTTGTTTTTTGAAAAAATCAAGCATCAATGACCGGTTTTCCATAATATCGGTATGACTTTTATTGGTCTCTCCCCAGCCTGAAATATTCCAGGTTAGCACCCTCAGCGTATTTGTAGGTTTTGAAAGTGTAAATTTCTTTCGCATGTTTAAGCCAGCCATTACCCTGATTTGCTGCCAGCTTAGCACTAAAGCAATCAGCGAAAGCAGGCACCATCCGGACCGGGCAATGAGCCACCAGGTAAAAAAAATGATTACTATGATGAACAGCAAGGGGAAGGCCAATCCTAAAACGGCAATCCACCAAAACTGCCCGGCAGGCAATACAGGAATTAAACATGCTGATAAATAAAGCAGTACAAAGAACACATTAATTATCTTAAGCATCCTGCCACCGAATTTTGTCATTAATGCGATCATACTTATTTATAGTGTAACGAAAGGCCGGCCCTATTATTTGAAATAGCCATCAGATAATCAACTTAGATTAAGGCCAGCCTTTCTTCAATTAACAAAATGATTTTTATTGGGAGCGAAAATATCAAATTATAAGTAAAGCAAATGTTATTTGCCAAAGGCATAATTATTAACTTTCTGCTTCGCACCAGGATATATAATTGCACAAGCGGAATCTAATTGGTAGCGATTTTATTAAAACAGGGTTTTTACACGTGGTACCAGGATTTAATTATTAAGAAAGGGGTGCTGTTTAATAATATTTCCCATAAAAAGAGCATCGTCAAAATATCAAATATCAAATTTCAAATTTTAATCCCTAACCCTTACCTTTGCGCCCTGAAAATAGACCTAAATATTATAAAATCTTGTTTATGGCCAATACCGGTAAAATAAAGTCAATCATTGGTGCCGTTGTAGACGTACAGTTTGACAGCGACAGCAACCTTCCAGAAATTTTAAATTCATTAGAGTTAAAGCGTGATAACGGTGACACCCTGGTGCTGGAAGTACAGCAACATTTAGGTGAAGACAGTGTACGTACCATTGCGATGGATGGTACTGAAGGGTTGGTTCGTGGGATGGTAGTGATTGATACCGGTAAACCAATTGCAATGCCCGTAGGTGATGCAATTAAGGGCCGATTATTTAACGTTACAGGTGATGCCATTGATGGTTTGCCGCAGGTTAGCAAGGTAGGCGGACGACCTATCCACGCCAAGCCTCCATTATTTGAAAACCTGAGTACCGCAAATGAAATTTTGTTTACCGGGATTAAAGTAATTGATCTGATTGAGCCATATGCAAAAGGTGGTAAGATTGGTTTATTTGGTGGTGCCGGTGTAGGTAAAACGGTTTTGATCCAGGAGTTGATTAATAACATTGCAAAGGCATACAGTGGTGTATCCGTATTTGCAGGTGTAGGTGAGCGTACCAGGGAAGGAAATGACCTGATGAGAGAGATGATTGAAGCAGGCATCATGAACTATGGCGATAAGTTTAAACATAGCATGGAAGAAGGTGGATGGGATTTGAGCGCTGTGAATATGGACGACCTGAAAGAATCAAAAGCAACCTTCGTATTCGGACAAATGAACGAACCACCCGGAGCAAGGGCTCGTGTGGCATTGAGCGGTTTAACCATTGCAGAATATTTCCGGGATGGGGATGGTACCGGCCAAGGTAAGGACATTTTGTTTTTCGTAGACAATATCTTCCGTTTCACACAGGCAGGTTCCGAAGTATCGGCTTTATTGGGTCGTATGCCGAGTGCGGTAGGTTACCAGCCAACTTTGGCAACTGAAATGGGATTGATGCAGGAAAGAATTACCTCTACAAAAAATGGTTCTATCACTTCCGTTCAGGCGGTTTACGTGCCTGCGGATGATTTGACCGATCCGGCCCCCGCAACAACTTTTGCGCATTTGGATGCTACCACGGTATTGAGTCGTAAAATTGCGGATTTAGGTATTTATCCTGCGGTGGATCCGTTGGATTCTACTTCCAGAATCTTAACCCCGTTGATTGTTGGGGATGAACATTATAACACTGCCAACCGCGTTAAGTTAATTTTACAACGTTACAAGGAATTACAGGATATCATTGCCATCCTTGGTTTGGATGAGTTGAGTGATGAAGATAAATTAACGGTATCGAGGGCACGTAAAGTGCAACGTTTCCTTAGCCAGCCCTTCTTTGTGGCTGAGCAATTTACCGGTTTAAAAGGTGTATTGGTGCCAATTGAAGATACGATCCGTGGGTTTAATTCAATTATGGATGGTGAAGTAGATGAGTATCCGGAAGCAGCTTTTAACCTGGTAGGTACATTGGAAGATGCGGTTGAAAAAGGTAAGAAGCTGATGGCTGCGGCGCAGGCTTAACACCACCCAGCCTCCGTGGAAGAGATGAAGAGCAAAGGATCTCAGGTTTCTTAAAACTGTTCTTAATTTGTTGGCATAAGTTTTTTGAACCGGGCTGAAGAATTCCAATTTGGCTTCATTGGCGTCGCACTCTTGTACTATTAGTTCTTCATTGAACTATAAAGCGAAGATTTTATATTATTTGAATCTTTGCAATTTTAATAAACTTTAAAACTAAGTTCCCCGCCGCGGCGGGGATAAGGGGCATGACATTAGAAATTTTAACTCCGGAAAAAAAGATATTCAGCGGCGAAGTGTATGGCGTACAATTGCCTGGCATTAGCGGCTCATTTGAAGTGCTGGATAAGCATGCACCAATGGTGAGCGCATTAAAATCCGGGAAGCTAAAAGTGCTGACTGATAAAACTGCCACTACTTCCTACAATATTCAAAGCGGATTTGTAGAAGTACTCAATAATAAAACTATTGTGTTGATTGAAGGAGCTGAAGAATTGTAATTCAGTTTTCAACTATAAAAGATTAAGGTCCATGCAGTTTGTATGGGCTTTTTCGATTCATGCACCCCTCGTTAAACCGGAGAGATCCTTTCAATGTCATCAATAAAAACGACAGGCAATTAATAATTAAAGACGGGGGAGATTATTAATCAAATTGTCTTTTTAATTGTACATGCGACCATGCCGAAGCTGTAAAAATTAAGGGTAACACCAGTGAATACCATTGGGCGGTAAATAAAAATACCAGCAATGTAACAAGGAAAACATACAATGGGTAAGCCAACAATAAAATAGCAACAACCATTGAATCAAAATGATCGGTACTGTTTGTTTGTTTGAGTACAAATGTTTTTAAAGCGTAGTATAACGGGGCATGCAATAACCATCCGGCAGCCGATGGAAGAAGTAATAATGCTTTCTTCAAAGCCGGCTGGGCTATATGAAATTTTTTGTGCCTTTTTTTCTTATCCAGTCCGTCAATTTCAAAAACAAATGGTGCCAGTTGTTTTTGAAGATTTGAATTGAAAGATTGAATAGATTTCCCATGGGCATCATCCGCATCAATAATATCGGCCGTGATAAATTCACCAAAGAACATGCGGATATTTTTACCGAACTTTTCAAACGAGCTGTAGTTGATTCCAACCGGCAAAACCTTTAAAGGGATACCATCTGCCCAACTGCTGATGGCAAGCCGTGCTGTTCCTTTCTTTAGGGGTCGCAGGTGCCATTCATTGATACATTTGCCTTCACTAAAAATCAATACAATCCCGTTTTGTTTAAAAATGGTTTTGCACAGTTCAAATGTCTTGTAGTTCTCGTCCAGGTTTTCTACGCCCTCACTTACGCGGTACACCGGTAACATTTTAAAGGCGAATAAAATTTTTGATATCAGCTTCCCGTTAAAAGCGTCTCCCCTGGCCAGTGAGTAAACGGGTTTGTCGAAAATGGTGCAGAGAATAATCGCATCCAGGAATGAATTGGGATGATTGGCAGCCAGTAATAAAGGTCCTTCACATTTTAATAATGCTGCCTTATTAATTTGGAGATCCCTGCAATAGAATTTAATAGCAGCCCTTGCAATAATCTTTACAAATTGATACAACATTTAATCAAGATAATACAATCCGGCCACCGGAATATAAAAAAGAGATTTTTTTTCAGGGCTTGATTAAAAGGAACATGTATACAAACTGGCATTTGACGACCCAACATTTCCGCCATGCTATTTAAGGTGCCACCGCGCCACCGCAGCTACTTCCACCGCCGGCGGTGCATCCATAGCAGTGTTGATTTACCACGATCTCCCGATTATTAAGTGCATATAAGTCAAATTGCGAAATGTGGTTTTTGTTTTTACAGGATATGCTCAAATCCAGCATCTGGTTAAAATCACAGTCGTATAAAAATCCATCCCAGCCTACCGAAATAGTATTGCGGCACATTACGCCTTTTGCAGCAGCAGGGTTAAATGCAGCGGTCAGTTTCTCCATGTACTTCTCATAATTACCGCTTTGTAATAAATAATCCAGGTAACGGCTGATGGGCATATTGGTGATCGTAAATAAACTATTAAATTCAATGCCGAAATGTTTCTGCAGTTCGTCTTTGAATTCTTTTTCAAGCATGGTTTGTGAAGGTGGTAAAAAAGCACCTGCAGGATTGTAAACAAGGTTCAATATCAACCCGGTGCCTTCCATTCCGTAACCTGCAGCATTCAGCATTTGTAATGCTTTAATGCTGTCTTCAAATACACCATCGCCTCTTTGGCGATTGGTTCTGTCGGCAGTATAGAAAGGCAGGGATGATACTACTTCAACACCATGTCGCCTGAAAAAATCAGGCAGGTCATTGAATCTTTTATTGGCTAAAATGATGGTGAGATTGCACCGAACAATGATATGTTTGTCCAGCTTTTTTATTTCTGTTACAAACCACCTGAAATCCGGGTTTAATTCCGGTGCACCGCCTGTGAGGTCAATAATTTTTAATTGCGGATTGTTTTTTAAAACTTCCAAACATTGTTGCATGGTTCCCTTCGTCATAATTTCTTTCCGGTCAGGACCGGCATCTACATGGCAATGTTTGCAAACCTGGTTGCACATCTTGCCCATGTTAATTTGAAATATTGCTATGCCGGTAGGCTTCAATGGGAATAAGCCAATACCTTGCAGCTTTTGTTGAAAAGGCATCAGCCGGAAGGCATCATCATGATGTACGCCATGTTCCAGTATTTCAATTTGCTCATGGGAATCTGCAAGTATACTGTGTTGCGCTTTGAGTGATTTTAACGCCCCCTGTATCCGCCGCGGCGGAGAACTTAGATTGCTACTGACTTTGTTTTCTTCATTCATTTTTAATGGTTAAATCAGTAATGCTTTTTATGCGGGAAATAACGATGTTAAATCAGGAAATAACATCATGGTTAATGAGCACAAATCAATAAAATGAAACCTGTTCCTATTAATTGTGCACTCTCCTCCGGATTCCCCCTTCAGGGGGGCAGGGGGCTTACATCGCAATCTCCTTTACCTTATTCATCATTTGCACCCCATGCACCAATGTTGCGCCTCCGCGTATAGCCGCTGCCACATGCACCGCCTCCATCATCTGTGCTTCGGTATATCCTTTTTCATAGGCATCACTACTATAGGCATCAATGCAATAAGGGCATTGTACCGCATGAGCCACGGCCAATGCAATCAGGGATTTTTCTTTGGCGGTTAAAGCGCTGTCTTTAAATACCTCCCCATACCAGCCAAAAAATTTATCGGCCACTTCTTTTTGAAACTCGCCGATATTACCAAATTTGGAAAGATCTTCTGCATTGTAATAGCTGTTGCTCATAATTTTATTATTGGGATTGAAAGTTTATAAAATAGAAAGAGGGTGAATTCAATTATACCAAACCCTCACTAAAATAAAAGGAAAAACAATTCTGGCTATATATTGTTGCAGCACAAATATTTTACTGAAATTACGTAATTAAAATAAAAAAAGTTTTCAGGTAGTATTTATTGAAAATATTATTCAACAAGATAAGTAATCATGAATCCGTTAATAAATAGTTTGAATGAGACGAGCTCCTTTCTTACTAGGGAAGGATTTAATAAAGCAACCACAGGAGTGGTTTTAGGAACCGGCCTGGGCGACCTGGTAAATTATATTAAAATTGAAAAAACAATTCCA
>JANPIJ010000304.1:0-4239 GCA_031424955.1 Ferruginibacter sp.
AATGAATAATGAATAATGAATAATGAATAATGAATAATGAATAATGAATAATGAATAATGAATAATGAATTACGCATTCACCATTAACCTTTGACCATTCACCATTGACCATTCACCAATTAAGCCTTACAATTATTACAAACCAACACCAATGATAAAGCTAATTTCATCTCTTATTTTCATTCTTTTATTAAGTGCATGCCGGCAGCCTGTTAAGATGGAAGGCCCATCGGGCTATGATTTCAGTAAGCCACAAATAATGAAAATGGCCGCCAGTCTGAATGAGATATCCGGTATTGCTTTTAACAGTGGAAGGCCGGATACGATGTATGCCGAGCAGGATGAAGATGGCAGGCTGTATTCTTTTCCCACGGCCAGCCTGGATGTAAAACATCAGAAATTTGGGAAGAAAGGAGATTATGAAGACATTGCTATTTGCAATGGTACCGTTGTTATTCTCCGGAGCGACGGGGCTTTATTTTCGTTTGCGTTAAATGCCACCGGCAATGAAGAAATAACCAATGTGCAGGAAACAAGTGGCCTGTTGCCTGCCGGCGAATACGAAGGGATGTATGCGGATGCAGCAACCAACCGGTTATATGTGTTGTGCAAAAGTTGTAGTGCGGATAAAGGAAATAAAAGTACCAACGGCTATATCCTGCAAATGCAGGCTGGCAAGCCAATGGAATTAAAAACCGGTTTTGAGATAAATACAAAGGAAATTGCCGCAAAAGCAAGAGAAAAAAAAATTACGTTTCGTCCTTCTGCACTGGCTAAAAATGTCAATGATCAGCAATGGTACATTTTATCTTCTGTCAATAAATTGCTGGTAATTACGGATGATCAATGGTCAATAAAAGAAGTTTACCCCCTTGATCCCGCCTTATTTAGCCAGCCGGAAGGCATTGCATTTGATACAGATGAAAACCTGTATATATCCAATGAGCGTGGTATTACTGCCAATGCAACCGTATTAAAATTTACCTTTGCAAAGCATTAAAAACAGTACATGTTCTATCTAAAAAATTGTTCAGTCATTTTCAGTATTTCCTGTATCTGTTTTTTTGGGCAGGCGGTGCATTCTCAGAATATCGATATTGATTTATTAAAATCCATCAATCCTCAATATCCCAATTCAGGATTCTGGAAAACTACCAGCAGTTCTTATATTCTTGTATCGGGTACAGCAACATTTGGTTCCCTTGCTTACTCACTTATTAAAAATGATAAAGACCTGCGATATAAATCTTATGAAGTGATGATTGGTATTGGTATTAATGTAGTAGCAACGCAAGGTCTGAAACGAGTATTCAGGCGCACCAGGCCTTATACCCGGTATCCGAATGATGTTTTTATATTGAACCCTTCCACGGGTTATTCTTTTCCTTCGGGCCATACTTCACTTGCATTTGCTACTGCTACTTCACTTACGCTTGCCTATAAAAAATGGTATATCACGGTGCCTGCATATATATGGGCCGGTGCGGTAGGTTATTCCAGGATGTACCTGGGGAAACATTATCCCTCAGATGTGCTGGGAGGGATGTTGGTGGGTGCGGGTTGCAGTTACCTGGGCCACTGGCTAAATAAAAAATACTTTCAGCAACAATCGGCGCCCACTCAACACTCCAATCAATTGTAAATAATGGGTGTGTAAGAAATGCGCAGCTACTTTATGAACCAGGTTAATGGGAAGCAGTAATAAAGGTTGCCAAAAAACGGATAAATTAATACAATGAAAAACGAAATATTATTAATTGATCCTCATACTCCGAAAGAAGCCTGGGCAGAGTCGTATATTTCATTCAATTCATTCACCACCTTCCTGCAAAGTAACATTGCGCAGGGCAGGGGGATAAAAATAAAGTATTATCAATATGTGCTGGATGAAATATTGGCCCATCCCGAATTGCAGGGTAATATAGCGATCCAGGATATTCATCAGTATGAAAACATCCTCGAACTGGTTTCTACCATTGTATTTCCGTTGATGGAGGATGAAAACGAATTTTTCTGGGCATTTGGCAATGCGTTTACGCCGGAAGTATTTTATGGCAGCAACGCATTTTATAACCTGCTTGCTGCCACATCAGAATGGTACATGGGAGATAACTTTATTTCTGCCGATGAAACGGCAGCCATGATTAAACAGTTGCAGTACGAATTAATTCTGCAAAAACTGTACAATTATAAGCAGGAGCAAAGTAAAGAATGGGTACATGGTATTGTGAATCCTGTAACGGGGTTATATCAATATTACCGGATTAATATGGACCGGCGGTTTACTGAAATGTCTACTAAATCATTGTTGCCTGATATTGATAGTAAAGCAATTGAAAAATGCCTTGCCTGTACAGATGGTGTTCAGCAACTGGAAGATATTTTACCCATGAAGAATATGGTGGCTGCCGGGTTTACAGTTATCACACTTACAGACGTTACCGCCAGGCAGGCGCTTGAACAAATAAGTAAGGAAGTGGCAGAATTTGATACCAGTAACAGGGTCTCTGCCTTTAACAGGATTACACTCCTGTTGCAAACAATTGCAGGCAGCAGGCAGTATAGTTTTGGAGTAATGCCCCTGTTAACCATCAATAACCGCCCTGCGTTATTGTATGAAAATTTCCCCTTTAGTATTATTGTAAAATGCTGTGTAGAGCAGCAGGTTCCCAAAAAAATATTTAATTCATTTATCCATCAATATTTAATAAAGCCGGAAGCCATCACCCTGTCTTTTTTACCAGGAACAACGGCGCTGCCGGAAACTATTCAAAATGCCTTCAGTAAATCCGGGGTGCAATATTATTCTTTAGCACCGGTATACGCCGGTAATCAACTGGTAGGGATATTTGAAATCAGTACGGCTAATACCGAAATCGGGCACGACAATCATTTGCGTGACAGCCTGCTTCCGGTAATTCCTTATATCGCCCAATTGCTGCAAAACTTTATCGATAAATTTAAAGGCATTATTGATACAATTATCAAAGATCGGTTTACCAGTATCCAGCCTGCGGTGCAGTGGAAATTTAATGAGGTGGCATGGCATTATTTTCGCGACCATATGGTGGAGAAGAAAATGGCGCCGTTAGAAAATATTTCATTTCGGGAAGTGTACCCGATGTACGGCGCCATTGATATTAAAAATTCTACCACTGAGCGAAATAAGGCGCTTCGCCGCGATTTGCAGGTACAACTGAATTTGTTGCGGGAGATTTTGCACGTCATTGAAAACACGGCCCCCACCGAAACGTCAAAAAATCTGATGGTGGCATGCGATTATTGGTTGTACCAGTTGGCAGATTTTATCAATATTGAACAGGAACTGCAGTTGAATGATTTTTTGCAAAATGATGCGGGCCCTTACCTGGTCTCCCTTCAGAAAAATATTTCCGTTGAGTTACCCGACATGCTGGCAGCATACAGCAGGGCGATCGATGAAGATAAGGGTGATGCGTATTGTGAGCGGCGTAAACTTGAATCATCCATACATACTATTAATGCTGCAGTTGGGCAATACCTTGATTTATTTAAGGTGGAATTACAGACCACCTACCCCAGCTATTTTGAAAAATTGAGAACAGACGGAATAGAATATGATATTTACCTGGGACAGTCAATTGCTCCGGGAATGCCATTCAAAATGGAGTTTGTATATAAAACCAGGTTGATGCAATTGCAATCGATGGCGGCTATTGCCCGGCTTACCAATTCCTTACTACCTCAATTGCAACATGAGTTGCATACCACCCAAATAATATTTGTGCATTCCCGTTCCATAGATATCAGCTTCCGAAAGGATGAACGCAGGTTTGATGTGGAGGGGGCTTATAACATCCGTTATCACATTATAAAAAAGCGGATTGACAAAGTGCATATCCGCAATACAGAAGAACGACTTACACAGCCCGGTAAAATTTCCATCGTGTATTATAATGATAAATCAGTGATAGAATATGAAGCATACATCCGGCAATTGCAGGAAAGCCATTTTTTATTAAACGACCTGGAGCATCTTGAGCTGGAAGAATTACAAGGCGTCAGTGGGTTAAAAGCTTTAAGGGTAGGGGTGAATTTTGAGTGAAGATTGAGGTGTAGTGGTGAATGGTGAATGGTGTTGCGCTGTGATAAATCCGTGAGGTGAGGATATTAAATTGAAACATCTCTTAATTACCCGACGGGTAACCAATCCTGTCCGGCAAGGTTTAGTCAACCACCGGAAGCGAGTCTTGCGTAGTT
>JANPIJ010000305.1:0-23478 GCA_031424955.1 Ferruginibacter sp.
GAAGCAGCGTGAGGTGTTTTAAGAGCGCTGCCTGTACAGCGCACTTGATGGGTCAGGGCGAATTAGCACTTCCGCCTTCCATCATCTTCGATTGAGCATGCAGTATATTTCGCCTAACTGCTTCTTGGCACAAGGCTGCACTCATCGCTTTGATATTGCGCCTTTACAGGGCTTTGATTCCCCCTTCAGGGGGGTTAGGGGGTGCATTTAATTTCGCCTCGCCAATACTATTGCCTCTTTAAACTGTTTTTTAATCCCCTTTAAATTAAACACTTCTGTGAACACCACGTATACCCCGCTTGCAAGCTGAAGGCCATTTTCGCCCAGGCCATCCCAGCGGAAATTACCCTTTGTTCCACACAAGGCATTTCTCTGAAGGTAACGCACCGGTCGGCCGGCGGAATTAAAGATCGTAATGTTGGCCACATAACCAGGTTCGGGAAAGATGTATTCAATAGTTGCAAAATCATCCTGCCCATCATTGTCCGGTGATACAATTTCGGGTGATAATTTTATTGTGCCCTGCACCCCATCATTGATCCGGTATTGCGAGTTTTTGTAGGTAGGTGTTCCATAGCCTGCAGATGTTGCTGCGGAATGCCAGTTGTCCGATGATTGGGTGGGTGCGTTGTAATCAATTCTTTCCAGCGCTACTCCTTCGGGATTGTCAATTAATTTAAAATGCCATTTTTCGCTATAAGTTAACTCATCCATTATTACACCCTGTGTATTCAATAAAATGACCGTTCCCTTATCATCATTGAAGGCGGGCATATTGCTTAGTTCAATAAATGCATCCATATTCCCGGTGATGTATGTTGACTTTACTTTTGATGCATTTTCTGTTATTACCATGAATTCCCCCGGAAATAATAAATGACTTTCCGCACTTAATGGAGTAATGCTGCCAATAACACCAGCGCTGTTTCGGTTGGCGATATAGCATGGCTTCAGATCAATTATTTTTTTACTGCGGTTATAAATCTCTACATAATCAGTACCGTTTGATGACGGGTTGAATAAAATTTCATTTATAACAATATCAGCAGGAATGGCTACTTCAGACAACCCTACGCTTGCTAAATTTTTTGTTCCAATTGCATTGCCGGTGCAGTCAGTAACTCCTGCACCGGTTACCGTGTACACCTTATTCCGTGATAATGAACCAGCCAATTTTAAATTTACCCGGTCAAAAACAGGTGAGACGGGAACTGCATCCACAGGTACCCCTATACCATCACTGATACTGTAATTAGCTGTGATAGCCGCTTTCAAACTATCCAGCGGTTCATCAAAAACAAGTGTTACGATTAGGCTGTCAGTAGCAAAGGCCCGCAATAAGCGTGGAGGCGTTTTATCCGGATTCAACGCATCTGCCGAATTTCTTTTGCCGGGAGTGCCACCCCTGGTATCAGTGCCGGCCTTCCAGTTACTAAAACCGCTACAGGGATTTTTGGTATCCATCATTTCCAGTGACCATCCGCCATACTTCTTTAAATCATTTTGATACCAGGCGTCTTTAAAACTTACCGAATGAATGATATTATTTTGCGATGAAATTAAAACCAACTGATCGCCTGTATTATCGAGAGATGGGAAATTAGCCAGTGCAATAGCAGTTCCGAATGAGGCCATTTCATTGAAAGCACTGTTAGCACACACTATTACAAAACTATCCGGCCGTAAAACAAAATCAGGCATCGGCCCGCTCTGTCCGGTTGCATCTCCAATACGCCAGCCCTGTAAATTAATCGCAGCGGATGATGTGTTTTTTAATTCAATCCATTCATTATTGGGTAAGCCAACGGGTGGTGAAGGGTCCGCCATTATTTCATCAATCACCAAATCATATTGCCGGGCGATGTATGGAGCAAAATAAGTGAAAGTGGCCTTGCCGTTAACTATACCATTACCAGCCAGGTCTTTTACACCGCTTACAGTAAGCTGGTTATTTTGACCGTTAATGAAATTGCCCGCAAAGGCCAGGTGTACCAGGGCGGAATTACCGCCATCCAACACTGCAGAGGCAGCAGTACCGGGTGGATGATCGACGATATAATTGGATGCCTGCTGGCTACTGGCATTATCCACCGGTTCATTGAATAACAGGTCCAAAGCATTGGCCGACAAAATGGTAACCGCTTGTATAAACGGCGGCGTTGTATCCGGAACGTAAGGCTTTACCAAAATATCATCTAAAAAGTGGCGTTGAAAAAAACCGGCGGTACTCTGCTTTACCAATATTCCAAACCAGGCAGAGCTGGTGAAAGTAGCATCTGTAACTGAACCTTCCCTAAAATAAGCATTGCCTGTTCCGGTTATATCCCGGAACAATGTCCATTGGTTGGCGACATCCCTGGTCACTTTTATCCTGAGGGTATTATTACTTTTATCCGTGATCCCGTTTACCCCATCAATTATTTTTGTAATAGCACCTGAGGAAGCTTTGCGATACAGACTGATTTCATCATCCGTATTGCCAATGCGTACAAAATAACCGCTGGTAGTAGCAAGTGCAAGGTCGCTGGCTGATGCGGTTAAGAAGATATCCACGTAATTGGCGGAGGAAGTATTGAAGCTAAGATAAACGGACAGTTCCCATTGGGTAGCAGTAGCTAATGTATTCACTGTACTCAGGTAAAAGGCACTATTGACAGTAGAATTATTGCTCTGCAACTGAAATGCATTGTTCACTTCCCAGTCACCGGAACCTCCGATCCATTGAGGATTTAAGGTATAATTCCCATCCGAAAAATTATCTGTAAACTGGGCGGTAGCGACGGGAGTATTCAACACAAAAAAAATGCAGCAGTATAACAGGGCAGGTGTTTTCATGCAAAACAGTAGTTGACTTTAAAGATACTGACTTTACAGATTGAAAAAATCAATCAAGTGTTATAGAGAGAGTCCTAAATTGTAGGATTGGTTTGCCACCGCTTCTCCCGGGTGAGTCGTTTCCTTTAGGCCATTTAAACAAAACAACTCTTTGCGGCAGCACTCCTTATCTTTAAGGCTCACCGGATATATTTATTTTTATGTTTGGCTAATTAACGCTTTGTTATTACTTTTGACCCTCAATGAAAAATATAAAGCATACAACTTTTACCAAGAAACGTTCCATCCGTGGGAAGGTTAATTAGTATTTTGTTTGTTGTACAATATGCAAAGCCTTCCGCAAAACGGGAGGCTTTTTTTGGGCATAACCCAATCGCCTATTAGGTGAATAATTATTGTTTAAAATAAAAATCAATTCTTAACTAAAACAAAAACAACGAAAAATGAAAGTAGCTGTAGTTGGCGCAACAGGTTTGGTAGGCAGCAAAATGTTGCAGGTATTGGCCGAACGGAATTTCCCCGTAACCGAATTAATTCCCGTAGCCTCTGAAAAATCAATTGGTAAAGAAGTGGAATTTAAGGGTACGAAATACAAAGTAGTGGGATTTGCGGATGCCATTGCCGCTAAACCGATTGTTGCCATCTTTTCAGCAGGCGGTGGAACTTCACTGGAACTGGCGCCCAAATTTGCCGAAGCAGGCATTACCGTAATTGACAATTCAAGCGCCTGGCGCATGGACCCAACCAAAAAGCTGGTAGTACCCGAAGTAAATGCGGATGTTTTGACAGCTGATGATAAGATTATCGCCAACCCCAATTGCTCTACTATTCAAATGGTGGTGGTATTAAAGCCATTGCATGATAAATATAAAATTAAAAGAGTAGTAGTATCTACCTATCAAAGCGTAACCGGCACGGGCGTTAAAGCCGTGGAGCAGTTAATGAACGAGCGCAAAGGCATCACTGGTGAAATGGCTTATAAATACCCGATCGACCTGAACGCCATTCCACAGATTGATGTATTCCTGGAAAATGGATACACCAAGGAAGAAATGAAGATGACGAAAGAAACCGTTAAAATAATCGGTGACGAGAATATCAAGGTAACCGCTACAACGGTTCGTATACCGGTAATGGGCGGCCACAGCGAAAGTGTGAACATTGAATTTGAAAATGATTTTGACCTGGATGAATTAAAAGATTTATTAAGCAAAGCACCTGGCGTAGTAGTGCAGGATGACATTGCCAATTTCATTTACCCGATGCCGTTAACGGCACATGAAAAAGATGAAACATTTGTTGGAAGGATAAGGAGAGATGAAACCCAGGCCAATACTTTGAACTGCTGGATTGTAAGCGATAACCTGCGTAAGGGAGCTGCTACCAATGCGGTGCAGATTGCGGAGTATTTGATGGAGAAGGGAATGTTATAATACATACCTTTTCATAGAAGAAGACTGATCCTGCAAATTTAAACGGAGACTGTATTGTTCTTTTATTGAAAGGTAAACCGCTTAATAAAAAAATCATATCTAAAAAAGCTACTTCAAAAAGGGTAGCTGTTTTTATTTTACCGATATCCTTTTAACCCCGCTAATTTTATAATATCTTTTAGATAATAAGTAAATCTTCAAATGATTTAGATTCTAGATCTTAAAACAAATAATCCATACCACCCTGTCAAATCACATATCATCGTTTATCCATTTAACGGGATATACCATCCAATACCCAACAAACATTCCTGATTGCCCATAACCCCTATATGATGAATTTAAATATACCCTGTGGTGGGTATATGCCAGCATTGGCAGTAAGTTAATTTCGGTTAAAATAACCTAACCATGCTTAATGCTGCTTTATCCCGTATTCTTTCCGCAATCATATTTAATTTACCTAACCTATCATACAAGGGTTTTAATTCATTCAAAGCAACGCCAGTATTGGTTATTCTTTTTTGTATGTTTTCCTTTTCAAGCGTCTTTTCACAGGCTGTAAATGGCACTTTCACTGTAAACCCTGCCGCAGCAACCGGCGGAACAAACTTCAGGCGCATTGGGGAAGTGGATACCTTTTTAATGACAAGAGGAATCAACGGACCGGTTGATATAAAGATTTACAACGGAACCTATAACCAGGCAAATATGATGCTGAACACCGTTGCCGGTTCTTCTTCCACCAATACAATTAAATTCAGTTCTTTTAGCAATGATAGTTTGCAGGTAAATATCACCGGCTTATTCCAGGTAAAAAATGTGTCTTATGTTACATTGGAAAAATTAAAACTGGCGTCTGCGGTATATTTTTCAGGTACAGGTACTAATAATACCGTTCAAAACTGTAATATTACCGGTATTGTTTCAACAGCCGCCGGCAGCAATTTCACGGTTATAAATAATCATATTGCCGGGGGTATTTTAATCAGTAAAGACCCTGGCATCGCCGGCCAGATCAACGCTGTTAAAATAGCCAATAACACCATAGTGAACGGCGCAACTGACGGATTAGGTTTTAAGTACCTGGTTAAATTCATGAATGTGGCAAAGCCAGCATTTGAAAACAATACCGTTACAGATGTAAATCTATTACAAACCGGGTATTCGTTAATTGGATGCTGCACCTATGTTCCTTACGAGTATGGCGGTATGTTCGACTGCCGGGAATGTACGGATACCATTTTCGTGACAAAAAATAAATTTATCCGCTCCTCTACCAAGCGCTTTATCAGCAATACCATGGGTACAAACCAGGTGGGCAATGGCGTTGGTACCTTAACCTATGCCATGATCACCAATAACTTCATCAGTTTCCAGGATGCTCAAGGTTTTAATTTAGGATCAAGCCTGCCTGCCAGTTTTATTTTTAATAATGTAAATAATATTGTTACTACCAATGGCCCTACACCTTATTTTGCCTCCGGCACAAATATTACTGAATTTAGAAACAATATATTAAGTGCGCCCAAAGGTGGATTAGCAGCTTCTATTGATAATAATGGTGTATCCAATTGTAACTACAACAATTACTTTACTACCGGTTCATTGCTTATAAATACCTACGCCAGTTTAGCGGCATGGAAAACAGCTTCCTCGAAAGATGCCAATAGTAAATCAGTTAATCCAAAATATATTGACTCCACTAATCTTCATGTAAACCAGGCAGCTTTATTGGCTTCCGGTGTACCGGCGCCAACTATCAACCCGATACTAAACGATATAGATAATGACAACAGGAACCAACTTAACCCCAGCATTGGTGCGGATGAATTCCAGGTAAACAGTGCTGATGTAGCAATGATTGCTTACACCGGCCCGGTAAATAATTTTAGTGTGGGCAATATCCCCATCACTGTAAAGTTTGCCAACTACGGCAGTGCCACACTCAACCAGGTAAACATTAACTGGAGTGTAAACGGTGTAATACAAACCCCCTATGTATGGAGTGGAACATTGGCTTATGACAGTACTTCCCTCAACATAACGATCGGCAATTTTCCTTTTGAGATGAACAAAGTTTCTGTCTTAAAATTATGGTCCGGCTTGCCCAATGGTGTACCGGATATGCTGAATTCAAATGATACCATTGTAGTCAATAATATTATCCCATATACCAACGGAACACTTACCCTTGGCGGTACAACGCCAACCTTTGCTTCATTCAAACACGCTGATTCTATACTAACAAGAAGTGGCGTTAATGGCCCTGTAAATATTTTGGTGCGAAACGGAAAATATACGGAGCAGGTAATCTTAAAAAATGTAAGAGGTACCAGCGCAGTAAATTTAATTACCTATCGGGGTGAGGGTAACAATATGGATAATGATACGCTTAGTTTTAATGCCACGTT
The DNA here is from genome assembly GCA_031424955.1 of Ferruginibacter sp. Taxonomy (GTDB): domain Bacteria; phylum Bacteroidota; class Bacteroidia; order Chitinophagales; family Chitinophagaceae; genus Ferruginibacter. The sequence goes on from JANPIJ010000305.1 coordinate 6,683, forward strand.
ACCCGCTGCGGCATACACTTTAAAGCTGGACAGCGTGCAATATATTCAATTTAAAAAAATCACTTTCCAATCGCTTGGCAGTAATTATTTCAGAGAGGTAGAACTGGCTAATAAAACCAGTTTTGTCACATTCGATAGCTGTGTATTCACTGCCACTGCCGGAAACAGTAACGGTTCTATATACCATATAGAAAATAACAGCACCGCTAATGCAGATACCAGTTTTACCATTACCAACAACTTTTTTAAAAATGGTGGCGGTGGTATCAGGGCAAGACTGGCAGGCTCATCCATCAGGAAAAATAAATTTATTGGATTAAACGGCGGCACCAGCCTTTACATCATTGACGCTGTAAATGGTGCAGGCGATGCATCGAGGTTAACCATTGACAGTAATTCAGTATCCACCATACAAACCTGTAGTTTCCTGTACCTCGGTATTTGTTATTCCTATACCAACAGCAGCATCGGTGGTATCAACATTGGCGGTTCTGCAGCAGTGCCTTTACAGGGCCTGGTAATTTCAAATAACCAATTGTATTTAGGCAGCGGCAGGGGTATTTTTATACAACAGCAATCTTCTGCTACAAGTGCAACCAGGATTTTTAACAACATGGTTGCGTACACAAGTTCCGGGTCTGTGGCTCTTGGTATTAGTGGCGCCAATGTGGAAGTGTACCACAATAGTTTTGCCGACAGCTCCAATTCAGGAACCACCCTGGTTGAATTAAGTGCCGCCAATATCAACTTCAGGAATAATTTGCTTGCAAAAGGACTTGCGGGTTCAAGCTTCGCCTTCCCGGGAAGCCTTCTGAGTACCAATAGTACCAATATTACAACCCTTACCAGCAACTACAATAGTTTCTTCAATACCGATTCTACCAAATTTTTCCTAAATGGAAGTACCAATTTATCGCTGTACCAGTGGAAACAAACTACTGCAAAGGACGCAAATAGCGTGAATGCCAAACCGGCCTTTAAAAATGTAAAAACAGATTTACACATTGATAATTTAAAGGCTGGTGCGGTAAGTAACTATGGCGGCGGCACACCCATTGCCTATATAACAAAAGATATTGACGACAGTATAAGAAATACCGTTGCCCCGTGTATTGGTGCAGACGAATTTAGCCTGCTGAATTTAGACGCCGGCGCCGATGCAGTTGCAGGCATTACAACTCCATTGCCCTTTGGCGTAACAGCTTTGAATACAACCATTAAAAACTTTGGTGCAACTACAATCACTACAGCGCAGGTAAACTGGAGTGTAAATGGCGTGGTACAAACACCGGTGGCTTATTCGGGAAGTTTGGTTACCGGTGCCATTTCTTCCGCCATCAGTTTAGGTAACTTCAATTTTAGCGATGCCATCAATTATAGAGTCGCAGTGTGGGTAACTGGTCCAAATGGAGGTGCTGACATTAATACTTCGAATGACACCGCTTACGCAAATATAAAACCGGCATTGTGCGGCAACTATACTATTGGTGGAGCTACGCCGAATTTCGCTACACCCAGGTTAGCCATCAACTATCTAAATGAAGCCGGCGTTACCTGTGCCGTAACCTTTAATATCAGAAATGGCATATATTCGGAAGCGGATACCCTGTACCAGGTTGCTGGTGCATCTGCGGTCAATACCATTACTTTTCAAAGCGAAACCGGTGATAGCAGCCTGGTAAAAATTACGCAGACAGATGGTATTGGCGGAGCGGATTATGTACTTAAATTAATCGGTACAGATTATGTAACCTTCAAAAAAATAACTGTGGAAAGAACGCCGGGCGGAGGCTATTATCCCAACCTGGCAGCACTCGTAAATATGAGTACCAATAATAGCTTTACCAACTGTGCTTTTAGTACATCGGGCACTGGTACCCATTTTGCCAATAATAGCATATACGGCGTTACCTATACAACCAATAAAGATTCTGCCAATATATTCACTAACAATTCATTTGTGGGCGGGCAACAGGCCATTGTTATGACTGGTGCAGGCAACGCTTTGCTGAATGGAGTAAAAATCAATAACAATACCTTCAGAAGATTTACGGGCAATGCATCTAACAACGCTGATAAATTTGTGATATCGGTTAGCTACGCAAAAGATGTGGTGGTTGATAACAACCTGATTGATAGCACCGTTTCCGGCTATAATGGTGCTGGCATTTATCTGCAGTCCATAACAGGCAAAGGCGCCGTAACGGGCAATACAATTATCAAAAGAAAAAGAGCAAATGGAATTTATCTTTATTCAGTTACCGGTGGCAGCACATTTGCAGAAGCATTTGTGGTAGCCAATAATATGATTAACCTGGATAGTACCAATGGTGGCTATGCCATGTATGCAAGTATCGGCTCTAATGTAAAGATCTTACACAACACTTTACTTAATAATAATACCAGCGCAACATCAGCAGCTTTGCGGTTGGATATAAGTGGTGTACCGGCTATCAAAGACACCATCCGGAACAATATTTTTGCAGCAACCAACGGTGGTATCGCCTATTTCAGTACCGCTGCCAATACCCAATATTATAGCAGTCATAATAATATTTATGCAACAGGTACTTCCATTTTTAGCCAATATAATTATACTACCTACACTAGTTTGGCAACCTTGCAAACCGCCAGTGCAATGGAAGCCAGCAGTAAAACACTCAACCCATTATTCATCAGCAATAATAATTTACATGTAGGCGAATTAGGGCTTAATAGTGGCGTGCCCACCTACATTACCAGAGATATTGATGGCAATCCAAGAAGCGGTACTATCCCAACAATGGGTGCAGATGAACTGGTGATCAATAACAACGATGCAGGTATTGTTGCCATCGTTTCACCCACTGTGCCTTTTGCTGCAGGCACACAAAATGTAGCCGTAAACATCCGTAATTATGGCAGCAGTACGCTCTCCAATGCAACCGTAAACTGGACAATCAATGGTATTGCACAAGCTCCCTTTTCATTCAGCGGATCGGTTGCCGGCAACAGCAATAGTGCTGCAGTGGTGGTAGGCACTTATAATTTTTTAATCAACACCAATTATACCATTAAAGCCTGGACTACCAGCCCCAATGGCGCAGTTGACCCAAGTAACTTAAACGATACCTTAGTCATTACAAATGTATATTGTGCGTTAAATGGTGCTTATACCATTGGTGGTGTAAGCCCACAGTTTAACAGTTTTACACAGGCTGCGTCCAATCTTAAATTTGGAGGCGTTTTGGGCAATGCAACCTTTAATATACAGGAAGGAAATTACAATGAGCATGTAGTAATCGACTCCGTACCCTACCAAAATAATTACCAGGTATTGTGGCAGGGAGCAACTGCTGACAGCACTAAAAGCGTACTGAGCTATACCGGTGTACTAAACGATGCAGTGTATGCAGTGGTAAGATTTAACAACGCAAAAAACCAGACTATAAAAAACATCACCATAAAAGGCACGGGTGCTGTAAACAATGTCGGTTCAACCACTTTTAAGCAGATAATTTTATTTAGCACTAAGAATAATAATATAACCTTAAGTGGAAACAGATTAATGGATAGCACTTATGATTACCAGGCAGGTAACTCCAATAACACCGGCCTTAAATTTATCTCAAACAGGAGTGATGAAAATAGTACCAATAATGTAGAGTCAAGATCGGCCGATAGCGGAACCGTTATTATGAGCAATAGCTTTGCTCAGGTAAATAAATCAACTTCCGAAATGATTGACTTATCGGGTTCGTATATTAGGGATTTTGCCTCCAACATAACTGTTACAAAATACCTGAACGATGTACAGATACGCAATAACTTTTTCAACCCATCGATAAATAGTAAAACAGCAGTTAACATTAACTATGCAGATAGTGTGGTAATAAGAAGCAATACGATTAATGGTGCAGTAAGTGTTAGAGGTAATGATTTAATGGTAGTTGATAAAAACACTGTATACCACGAAGGATACAGTTCAGTAGCAGTCACCATTCTCTCAACTTCAAACAGGCCAGTTGGTAAGCCTGCAGTAGTTAGCAACAACATGATTATTACCAAAATTGTGGGCAACTTCAACGGTGCCAACGTTAACAATACAGCTTTGCAGGTTACCGGCGACCGGGTAAATATTTCGCACAATTCATTAATGACAAGCGATACCGGTTATGTTACCGGCTATACTTTTGGAGCGGTGTGTAAATTAACTGGCGCCAATGATACCTTACAAAACAACATCCTTCACAACGGGAATGGCGGTTACCTGATGTTGAATGGTACGCTTACCAATTTTGTAAGTAACTACAACAATTATAATTATACCAATCACTTTACATCCAATGCCAATACGCTGGCGCAATTAAAAACAGTGTATAGCCAGGATGCAAATTCTATAGAAAAAGTAAATCCTTATTTCAGGGGATTGAAAGATTTACATGCCGCTAATATCGCAATGAAAATTGCACCGGTTTTAAACAGCTTTGCTACCGATATTGATAACCAGCCCAGGAGTGGTTTGGTATGCATTGGTGCAGATGAATTTACACAACCGGTAAATGATTTAATACTCACAGAAGTGCTGCCCGCTAAAGTTTTTCCGGCTGGCAGCAACGATATTAAAATCAGGGTACTCAATAATGGTACTGCTGCCATTACCAGCTTTACGGTAACCGCCGCATTAACCAATTACCCGGCTGGTATTTATGGAGGCTACACCGGTATAAATGCTGGCAATATCAATTATAACTATTCCGGCAATATTGCTCCCGGAGCATTCGCGTTGATTACAATCGGGCAGTTGAATATACCGCTGTACAGAAACCAGTTAAAAATTAACTGCACCAATACCAATGGTGTGGGCGATGAAGTAGTATTCAACGACACCATGCAATTTGACAATTATTATGCGGGGCTTAATGGTACCTACTCTTTTGATAATAGTTTCCCTGCCAATACTTCCGGCGTTAGTTTCAACAGCTTTGCTGATTTGAGTACACAGTTAAAAGCGGGTGGCGTTTATGGCCCCTCTGTTTTAAATCTAAAAGCAGGTATCCATACCGGGCAGTTACTGGTAGATAGCATCCCCAACCGTGGTGCGCTTAGTCCGCTGGTGATACAAAGTGCTGATGGGGACAGTGCCAATACCGGCATTGTAAATGCTGCTTATAATTACACTTCAGCCATCACCATTTTTAGAGCAAACCATATTACCATCCGGAAATTGAAATTGGTAAGCCAGGCTTACAATGGCATTTTATTAGGATACAACAGCCAGGATATAACAGTTGAAAACTGCTTTATTAAAGGCAGTGATGCAACCAGGGCAACGCCGGGTTCGGCCATTGACGGATATGGTATTTATGCAGGCGGCAATTGGAGCGGGATGCCATTTTATACCGATAGTAACTACATTTTCAGGAATAACTATTTTAATGGAGGAGGTTCCGGAATTGGCGCTAGTGGAAGCAATTTAACCCCGCTGAAAAATATAACCATTTACAACAATACTTTTCTGAACACCAAAGGAGATGGCATTGATTTACTCCTGATTAAAAATGCGGCCATCAGCAATAATACCATCGAAACCAATACCACCTATACCGCGTTTCGTGCAATTTTTTCCGGCAGCAGCGAAGGCAGCACGCTAATGGAAAAGAATAAAATCTATATCCAAAATGATGGCCTCGGCATCGGTATGGATGAATACTATGGCGCCAGTTACCAGTTAACTGACAGCACCCGTATCATCAATAACTTTATATCGGTTGGTGGTACAGATGCCGGTACAAGGGGCATAAATTTAGTTTTAAAGTATAAGCAAATAAAAGTACTTCACAATAGTATTTACAATCGAAATAACTCGGCAAACAGCATTACATTTTATACTCAAATTCAGAATACCAATACTAAAACCCAGGTTCTAAACAATGTATTTTATAATAAATTAACTGCCATTCCGGTGTACGTTTACAAAAATGCCAGTGCACCGTCCGGTAATTATATCCAGCACAACAACCTTTTGTTTACCAACGGTAGTATTTATGGAAAAGTGCAGAATTATATTGATATCTATAACTCCCCTGTTACCACATACGCAACGCTTGCAGCATTGGCAGCATCAGGCATTGACTACAGTAGTGTTTCCGGCGATCCGTTATTTATTTCTGATAAAGATTTGCATGTGGATGGCAGTATTCTTAACAATGCAGGTTCGTATGAAGTAGCCATTGCTGATGATGTAGATAATGATAATAGAAATGCAGTAACACCGGATATTGGTGCGGATGAATTTACGTTGCCAAATTTCGGCGCCGTACAATTGGAAAGTCCGTTAAGCAGTTGCAGCCATACCGCCACAGAGCCGGTAAAATTATGGGTGAAAAACTTTGGTACCCAGGCCCGGTACAATATTCCGGTAGCGTATAGATTCAATAACGGCGCCGTGGTGACAGATACCGTGAGGGCGACCGTTAATGCAGGCGACAGTGTATTATTCACCTTTGCGCAAACCGCCAATTTAGAAGCACCTACCGATTACTATTTTGATTTGTGGAGCAATTACCGGGGCGACAGTTTACCAGCCAACGATACACTGAAACACTTCCTCGTGGCTACTACTCCATCCAATAATATATTGCCTTACTACACCGGTTTTGAAGGCACCAATGGCGGATGGTATAGCGCCGGGCAAAACAATAGCTTTAAGTGGGGGGTAATTTTCAGCGGTATCATTGACAGTGCTGCCAATGGGTTAAATGCCTGGAAGACCAACCTAACCGGGCCGCATAAAAACAATGAATGGAGTTACTTGTACAGCCCTTGCTTTGACATGACGACCGTAATTGGTGATCCGGTTATCAACTTTAATTTTTCTTACCAACTGGAAACAAATAACGACAAAGCCTGGGTGGAAACGAGTAGCGATGCTGGTGCTACCTGGACGAAGCTGGGCGCACAGGGCGATGGCCTTGCCTGGTACAACCATGCAGGAAATTACTGGACAGGAATCAACAACAGGTGGCACAATGTGAAGCATACATTACCGATATCTGGCCTCGGCGATAAATCTAAAATTCGCATTCGATTTGTATTGCAAACAAACGGCACAGTAGTGCAGGATGGTATTGCTATAGATGATATGAGTATTTATGCAACAGCCAACTCACCGGTATCCAATGGCACCTACACCAACAGGACTGCGGTAAGCAACGGGAGCGCAACTTTTGTTCCGGTAAACGACCCTTCGGGCAACAGGCTGATAGAATTGAATGACAATGGACAAAACCTTGGCACCATTACAGTAGATGTAAACCAGACAACCGGGGGCGTTCCAACCACATACAACGGCCAGACCTACCTTGGAAGAAGTTTTGTAATACATGTGCAAAACCAGCCTACAACCCCGGTAATTGTAAGATTGTTTATTACGCAGGCCGAGGTAGATGCCTGGAGAGCACTGGACCCCACCATTGACCTCATGCGCAATATTTCGGTGCAGAAGTATTCCAGCAATGTATTGGAAGATTTTGACCTGGGCAATAATACAAGCGGCACTACTTTAAACATCTCGCCTGCACAGTTGACAAAATTGCCATACAGGGATGGATATATAATAGAATTCCAGGTAAGTAGCTTTAGTGAATTTTGGTTTACAAAAAGTTCGCCAGCCGCAAGTTGCCTGGGCAATAACATTAGCTATACCGCTGCCACAACCGGGGCTGCTTATCAATGGCAGATAGATATTGGCAGTGGTTACAATAACATTACCAACGGGCCAAATTATTCTGGTGTAAATACGGCTGCATTACAGATAAACAATGTACCTACCAGTTACTCCGGCTATAAATACCGCTGCGTGGTAAATGCAGTAAATGGCCCTGACAATGTGTTGCGATTTGTATTGACCTGGACAGGTGCGGTAAATACCGCCTGGGAATTAGCCGGCAACTGGAGTTGCAGTACCATTCCCGATGAATTTACGGATGTAGTAATTCCAACCGGAGTAACCAACTATCCAAAAATCAGTATCAGTACCGAAGTAAGAAAGATAAATGCACAGCCATCCACCAGTATTACTGTTGGTAGCGGAGTAGTGTTAGATATTAAAGGAAAATAGGTGAGTAGCAATCGAAAGCAAAATCCGCCGCATCTGATTGTTAAAAACGAAATAGGTCATCTCCGGGTAAAACCGGGGCAATTCAAATTAAACCCTTTAAAGACTTTAAGCAACGATTTTAATTTGCCAAGGATCAAAAGTTTTGACCTAATAGAAAACAGTCGCATGAAATATCAATGTCAACTGTAAAATAAAAAACCGGCAATCTTTTTAGGGATGCCGGTTTTTTATTTTTATACCTGGCTATTTTTGCGATTCAATTCCTTTATTAAAACTATTGTATCATGCTTTTAGCTAATTGTCCAAATCTCATTCCCTCTCAGTAATTTATCCAAATCTCCCTTTCCTCTCCTGGCTATTACTTCTTCTATCTGCATGGTCATTTCATCTTCGTAACAGGCCCTGTCTGTTTCGTAAAATACGCCGAATGGCCTTGGTAAATGACCGGCTAATTTCGGATCATCAAACATCCTGATCAATACCTGTGCTTTATAAAAATCTTTGTCATCATGTACCCATAAATCATCCAGGGATGCATCTTTTCCGATCTCCACAATCGCCGGTTTAAAACCATCCAGTTTGATACCCTTATTTCTTGTGGCGCCAAATACCAATGGTTGCCCCTGTTCTAAAAATAGAACTTCCTCCGGCTTGCTGCTCTTTTCGGTAAATACTTCAAAGGCACCATCATTAAAAATATTACAGTTTTGATAGATCTCTAAAAATGAAGCTCCTTTATGTGCCTGTGAGCGTAATAACATCGCCTGCAGGTGTTTCGGATCACGGTCCATTGTTCTGGCGATAAAGCTGGCATCAGCCCCCATTGCCAGGGCCAACGGATTGAACGGATGATCAATACTGCCAAAGGGAGTAGATTTGGTGATCTTATTTTCTTCCGATGTGGGAGAATATTGCCCCTTGGTTAAGCCATAAATCTGGTTATTAAACAACAATACATTGATATCAAAATTTCTACGGAGCAAATGAATAGTATGATTACCGCCAATGCTTAAACTATCTCCGTCTCCGGTTACCACCCATACACTCAATTCCGGCCTTGCCGCCTTTAAACCACTGGCTACTGCGGTTGCACGGCCATGAATACTATGCATTCCATAAGTATTCATGTAATAGGGAAAACGGCTGCTACAACCAATTCCGGATACAATTACGATATTTTCTTTAGGAATCCCCAATGTTGGCATCACTTTCTGCACCTGGGCCAGGATGGAATAATCCCCGCAGCCGGGGCACCAGCGTACTTCCTGGTCGGTAACAAAATCTTTTGCGGTTAAAACCTGTTGGGTAGGGGTCGGGACTGCTGTTGCGGTTTCGCTCATATGACAAATATTAAATAAAGAACAAAGTTATAGAAAATATGTATGCCGTGAGTAAGGTATAAAAGGTTAAAACGTAAATAGGGTTTACAAAGTATCTATTTCAGTGATTAAAATTTAATCCCGGGATAGCGTATACAATTACTTCTGACAGAAAACCTTTTTATACATTTTGCCTGATATATTAAGTCCGGATATAGTTTCAAATAAGTGTGATATCATTAGCACTTTTTGCAAAGCGACTTCATACCCTTTATTACCTTATTTAACTCTATTTACTTTTCTTCTTAAACTACCTGCCATTTCCCATCAACTCTTCCCAGTATTCTGCTGCACGACGTGTATGTGGCACTACAATGGTTCCTCCAACAATATTGGCTACTGCAAAAACCTCGTACAATTCTTCGGTAGTTACGCCGGTTTCCTGTGCTTTCCCGAGGTGATATTTGATACAATCATCGCATCGCAACACCATGCTGGCAACCAGGCCCAGCATTTCCTTTGTTTTTACATCCAAAGCTCCAGCTGCGTAGGTGTTGGTATCCAAATTCCATAGCCTTTTTATTACCAGGTTGTCTTTGGCCAAAATCACCTCATTCATTTTAGTGCGGTAATCGTTGAATTCATTTACTAAGCTCATTTTCTCAATCTTTTTTTAAATATGGGACTATTTTTTAGTAATCTTAATTGATGATGGACGGAAAGAATATTCACTTCTTCTTCTGAAAATACTTCATAGATCATCCTGTACCGTCCCACCAAAATTTCTCTTAAACTATTATTGTTTAATTCCCTTACACGTTTACCATAGAGAGGAAACGTCTCAAGGACTTTAGCCTTTTCAAAAAATAATTCTACCATATTTTTTGCGGCATTTAAAGAATCTGCAGCAATGTATGTAGCTATTGAGTCAATATCTTTAAGTGCAGATGGTGCCCAGGTTATGGTAGCCATTTCTGCAGTTTTTTTCTTGCCTGCCCGGTAGTTAAACCTCTGCCGTCCTTTATTTCTTTGCGGGCCTTTTCAATTTTGTTTAGTACAATGAGCCTGTCAATTGCATCATCAACAGAAAAATGTTCGGGCATTTCCTTAATACTTTTTATTACTTCCTTTTTAGCTAACATTCAATGTAGTTTGTCCTTAAAATTACAGAAAAAACAAAGCGCTCTCCAACTTAATTTGTATTTTCAGCTACTTCAAAAAATTCAATATGCAATATTTCAGGTCCATACATGCTCTAATTGTAATTTTTATATTGTTACATATTAATTCTTTTTCCCAGTCCATCAATCCCAAATATTTCAACAGCATGCAGTGGCGGATGATCGGGCCACACCGGGGTGGCAGAACGGTTGGTGCCGTTGGTGTGCCATCTCAACCCAATGTATTTTATATTGGTGTAAACAATGGGGGTGTTTGGAAAACCACTGATTTTGGACGTACCTGGAAACCAATTTTTGATGACCAGCCAACAGGCTCTATCGGTGATGTAGCCGTGGCGCCATACAACCCGGACATCATTTATGCCGGTAGCGGTGAAGGCATTCAACGGCCGGATCTTTCAACCGGCGATGGTGTCTACAAATCTTCGGACGCCGGCAAAACATGGATCAATACCGGTTTAAAAGACGGGCAACAAATTGGCGGACTCGCCATTGACCCCAAAAATGAACAGAAAGTTTTTGCGGCGGTACTGGGCCATCCTTACGGACCTAATAAAGAACGCGGCGTTTACAGAACAACTGATGGGGGCAAGAACTGGGAAAGCGTTTTATACGTCGATGAAAATACCGGGGCCGTACAGGTAGGCATTGATCCCAACAACAGCAATATCGTATATGCAGATATGTGGGCGGGCAGGCAGGGGCCATGGGAAAATGGCCGTTGGAACGGAACAGAAAGCGGCCTGTTTAAATCAACCGATGGAGGCACCACCTGGAAGAAACTCACCAAAGGTTTACCAACCACTGCCCAGGGACTTGGCAGAATTGGTTTTTGTGTTGCACCTTCCAACTCCAATCGATTATACGCCACAGTAGATGCAGGCGATTTGGGCGGCATTTACCGCAGTGATGACGCAGGGGAATCATGGGTGTTGATGAATAAAGATGAAAGATATTGGGGAAGGGGTGATGATTTTGCAGAAGTAAAAGCCGATCCCAAAAATGCGGATATTGCTTATACAGCCGGTGTGGTAGTTTGGAAAAGTACCGATGCGGGAAAAACCTGGAATGCCTTTCGTGGGGCGCCAGGTGGGGATGATTACCACCGCATCTGGATTAACCCCAATAACTCCGATATTATTTTATTAGCCAGCGACCAGGGTGCAATCATTACGGTAAATGGTGGCGAAACATTTTCGAGCTGGTATAACCAGCCTACCGCCCAATTTTATCACGTAAGTACGGATAATGCTTTCCCATATAATGTGTACAGCGGCCAGCAGGAAAGCGGTTCCGTTGGGATTGCCAGCCGGGGAAATGACGGCGCCATTACTTTAAGGGAGTGGCACCCGGTAGGTGCAGAAGAATATGGTTATGTGGCAGCCGATCCTTTGGATCCGAATATTATTTATGGCGGTAAAATCAGCCGGTATGATAAGCGTACCGGGCAAACACAAAACATTTCTCCGGAATTGGTCCGAAGCGGTAAGGTTCGGTTTGTACGAACGGCACCGGTTTTATTTAATCCCATTGATAAAAAAACATTGTATTACGCCGGCAACATTTTATTTAAAACAACCAATGGAGGCAATAGCTGGCAAACCATCAGTCCGGACCTGAGCCGCGAAAGCTGGGATATCCCTGCAAGCATTGGCATTTATTCAAAAGAAGAAATGAAAAAAATGCCAAGACGTGGTGTAATCTATACGATTGCGCCTTCGTATATGGATATCAATACCATCTGGTGTGGAACCGACGACGGGCTGATTCATGTAACAAAGGATGGAGGTAAAACATGGAAAAATGTCACACCATCCGCTATTACCAGTTGGAGCAAAATATCCCTGATGGATGCAAGTCACTCTGATGTAAATACAGCCTACGCCGCGGTTAACCGCATCAGGCTGGATGATATGAAACCGCATATTTATAAAACAGCAGACGGAGGTAAAACCTGGAAAGAAATTGTAAACGGTTTGCCCAACGATCCGATCAATGTCGTTAAGGAAGATCCGATCCGCAAAGGTTTATTATTTGCAGGAAGTGAAACTGCGGTTTATGTTTCGTTTGATGATGGTGAACATTGGCAAAGCCTTCGCTTAAAAATGCCCGCCACTTCCATCAGGGATTTGGTGATTAAAGATGATGACCTGGTGATTGGTACACATGGCAGAAGTTTTTGGATACTGGATGATATTACACCATTGCGGCAGTTAACCAATCAATTGATCAGCCAGTCAACCATTTTGTATAAACCGCAAACTACTTACCGGGTAAGATGGAATATGTATACAGACACCCCCATCCCCCAGGAAGAACCTGCCGGGCAAAACCCACCCGATGGAGTTGTCATCAACTATTACCTTATGGAAAAAACAACCGATATCTGTCTTGAAATACTGGATATCAGGGGAACGGTCATCCGAAAATACCATTCATCTGACACGCTGTATAAAATCCCGGAGGTAAATATTCCCCATTACTGGATCAGGCCACAACAATTATTGTCCGGTGGGGCAGGATCGCATCGCTTTATGTGGGATATGCATTATGCGCCATTAAACGTTCCGGCCTCCTTTCCAATAGCTGCTATCTATATGAATACCGCCCCGAATGAAACTTCTCCCTGGGTGATGCCCGGCACCTATACTGCAAAACTAATCGTTAATGGAAAATCCTACCAGCAGACATTTGTAATAAAAAGGGACCCGAGGGTAAAAACGAGTGTGAAAGACTTACAATTACAACATGACCTGAGTTTGCAATGCTATAAAAATATTCAGGCAGGAACGGCGGCATTAAAAAGCAACCGGATAAAGAATGAAACAGTCATCAAAACAATCACAAAATATATCGGTGAATTCAGGACACTTCAAAATGCTTTACAGGAAAGTGATATGCCCCCAACCATACAAATGATCAACGCTGTAAAAGAAACGGAGAAGGGGTTTCAGCAGGTGATGAAATAATATTATTTTTTTTCAAAAAGTTTTTACTGACCCTTCCCGCCTTTCATGGCCTCATCATTGTATACTCATAACTTTCATTTACCGTGGATACCCTATTTACTTTATTTTTCCTTACACCCTTCCAAAAAATCCTTCACTCCCGATACAATTTTATCAGCCATCTGTTGTTGAAATGCAGGGTCCAGTATTTTCATTTCCTCCTCCGGGTTGCTCAGGAACAAAGCTTCCACCAGTGCGTTCGGATATTCAACCGGACTGTTAAGCATAAAATTAAAAGAACCCGTATTGCCATATTCTTTCAGGCCCAACTCCAGCATTCGCTTGTAAATATCCAGGCTCAGGTTTCTAAATCCAATATACCGGTAAAAAGTTCCGGTGCCACCCACCCTAATTGGGTCCTCCGACGAGTTTAAATGAAAACTGATCAATAAATCTGGTAAACTATCCCGGTAAAACAAAATCCTTTCCTTATTATCAAAAAACTGCTCTTTGGTTCTTGTCATGATTACTTTGGCTCCCTCCGCTTCAAGCGCCTTTTGTAATTTTAAAGAAACCGCCAGGGCCAGATCCTTTTCCAACACACTGGTTGGTCCTGCAGCACCTGTATTGGTGCCCCCGTGTCCGGCATCAACCGCAATGGTTAAGTTTTTAAGCGACAGGTCTTCCGGCTGGCGCCTTATTTTTATCATCAGCGAATTGCCGGCATAATATAACTGGTGCCCCCAGTGTTGGGCATGTTTCAATTCAATGGTAATCCGGAACACATCATCTTCCTTTTGCTCGTAGTGTACATTTTTTATCTCCTTCGCCGTTTGCAGTTGGGTTATCCAGTTGGTATTATTGGTGGCGCCATAAATATCCACTACAATCCTGGATGGACCCACCAACTGAAATGACTGGTAGGGCAATTTTGCATATAAGCCCACTCTTACATAATCATACAGCTCATCACCATATACATTCCATTTATCGGTGAGGGCATTTGGCATCAAAGTTCCTTTAGGCATCAGTTCTACCAGTTCATCCGGTATATAGGCAGTATGCGTTTTTGATAATTGTACTTTAAAATGCGTACCCACCTTACCAACAATTTTTAATACGATATTGCTGTCGAGGTAGCCAATTTTTGCACCACCCAACCGGTCATCACCCAGTCCATATTCCAGGTGTGCAAGCCTCCCTTTCGTAATTGCAATGTCTGAAGCAAGCGGTGAAAGAATAGAAAAATTATTAACCGTTTCCCTGGTAACTGTGTTACCAGTTGTATCTGTGATAGTAACCGGTATTTTCTTAACAAGAAAACTATCTGAGTCTTTGATGATATATTCCCCCTGGTAAATGCCAGGCATTCCATTGGTTTGTGCCACAGGCAGTTCATACAAAACGGTATTGTTGATTGTCTTTACAATACATTGGGTTAATGCCTTTACCCTGAATTGAATTTTATCGCCGGGCATCAGTACAAGATTACCATCGGGTAAAGTTTTAATACCTTCTATTGCCAGCGTTTTTACCGGTTCAGCAGGCTTGGGTACCGAGTACGTATAATTGATTTTTTTAGTCAGTGATTTGCCACCTGTTTCGGCCCGTAAAGTAATGAGTGAGTCGCCCGGCAACAGGTTTAATTCATAGGCAAATGCGCCTGTTGGATATACTTTCTGTTGTTTACCATTAATCGTCAGCGTGCAATTTTTACAGGTAGCCCCAATAACAAACTGCCTGGAATACTGTACCATATTAGTTGTTTTGTAAGGATTGGTTAAACGGATAAATGGCGTATTGTTAACCTGGGAAAAGACCAGCACACTTATGGCGAGCAGTATAATTGTAAGAAGTGATTTCATGGGTGTAAGATAATTTTTTTTGAGGTTAGAACTTCCCGTAAAAGTTATTAACTGAAAAGTTATGCCGGTCATTAAAGGCGTTACCATGCGTTCACTTGTACCCGGCGCTATGGCAATGAAGTTTAACCAGGGTAGTTTTGCCAGTCTAATTTAAAAATTCCGATATAGGAATAAAGTTTGACAATTGTATTTTACACAAACAAAAAACCATCTCCGCAGGAATGGAAATGGTCTTTTTTGTGTTATCAGAAAAATAATTTTATCAACCGGGTTACTCCCTGGATTGACCAGCCAGGCAAAAATTACCAGGGGTATTTATTTGCAGCGATCAAAGTGTCCGCAATTCTTCTGCGGGCGTCTTTACTATTAAACGGCGCTGATTTGGTAAAGCGTTTCAATCCCAGCAACATCATTCTTTGCTCATCACCTTCCGCAAAGGCATTGATGGCTTCCTTGCCCGCTTTGTTTACTTTATCAATCGCATCATTCAGGTAACAACGCATCATATCTATATGCACACTGGCGGCGGCTTCCCCACGTTTATCCGTCATTTTCATAACACGCAACAAAGTGCTTTCCGCCACAAAAGTTTCAATGGCCATATCCGCAATATTCATCAGTATTTCCTGCTCGTCAGATAATTTCAACATCAGCTTCTGTACAGCGGCACCGGCTACCATCAAAATGCACTTCTTCATATTTAACACCGATTTTCTTTCCGCGGCAAACGGGGTTTCATCTTCATTACCAAATTCAGGAATACTCATTAACTCTTTGGAAACGGCCATGGCTGGTCCCATCAGGTCCAGCTTACCCTTCATGGCTCTTTTTAAGATCATATCAACGGTCAGCAAGCGGTTGATTTCGTTGGTACCTTCATATATACGGTTGATACGGCTATCCCGGTAGGCCCGGCTGATATTGTATTCATCACTGAAACCGTTGCCCCCAAAAACCTGCACCCCTTCATCCACCACATAATCCAACACCTCGCTTCCATGCACTTTTAATATCGCACACTCTACTGCAAATTCTTCTGCTGCACCCAGCAAAGCTTCATTGAACGGTTTACCTGCATTTGCCAATTCAGTTTCCTTATCATCCACCCATTTGCTGGTTCTGTACAAGGCACTTTCGCAGGCGAATATGCGAATAGCCGATTCTGCCAGTTTATATTTGATAGCGCCGAAATTGGCGATGGCAGTTTTAAATTGCTCCCTTGTTTTGGCATATTCAATGGTGGTATCCAGTGCCATTTTTGAACCGCCAATTGCAGCGGCACAAAGTTTTAACCGGCCAATATTCAAAATATTAAAAGCGATGATATGCCCTTTGCCAATTTCGCCTAACAGGTTTTCAACGGGTACTTTACAATCCTGGAA
>JANPIJ010000306.1:0-6544 GCA_031424955.1 Ferruginibacter sp.
GAAGCAGCGTGAGGTGTTTTAAGAGCGCTGCCTGTACAGCGCACTTGATGGGTCAGGGCGAATTAGCACTTCCGCCTTCCATCATCTTCGATTGAGCATGCAGTATATTTCGCCTAACTGCTTCTTGGCACAAGGCTGCACCCACGGCTATTCATATTTAATCCGCCGCGGCGGATTGGGATTCGAATTTTGTTTCTGTAATAAATTACATACCAAGTTGAATAAAAATGTACACGAGAGCGACACCACTGAGTTCGGCATTTCTTCCTGGTATCCAGTATCATGTATCCAGTATCAAGTATCAGTGTCATGAATCATGTAGCCCGTATCCAGTATCCAGCCCTACCCCAGCAAACTCCCCGTAAATTGCATCCGTATCCGTAACTGAAAATTCTCGATGGTTTTAAATATTTCCCTTAACGTGAGCTGGTCTATTTTGGACAGCTTCTGCGGCATGATATAATTGTCCGGAGCTATATGGTCCTGCATAATTTGTTGCGACTGGGTTTTAAGCCGCAGCCCCATTAAATAATAATAAGACTGGAGTAACTCGGTTGAATCCTGTTCGGTAAAAACATGATTATCTTTTAATGCTTTCAAACGCTCACCGGTATTGGGTTCAAATATCCGGTTCTTTAATGCGTACACCCTTACCAGGTCTACAATGGGCGTCATGGCTTTTTTTATGTCAAACACTTCCTTTTTATCCACTTTAAAAGTCTGGATATTTTTAAAGAGCGGTGTTAACGGTGGTTCGTATTGAAGGGCATTTTTTGCCATAAAATGAAACAGCCGTTCCATGGGGTTTTCTAATTGTTCACTTAAAAAAAGCTGCAGGTCTTTAATGATGGATTCATCACCGTAAATATACCGGCAATCGAAGAAGGTGGATATCTGCATCACCGTTTCGGGCACACTTTCGTGCATCCAGCTTTCGTAATTCTTCTTCCAGTGTGACAGGGAATGTGTCCACTTTGGATTTTGTGCCATATACCCGCCGGTGCAGTAACTAAAACCAATGGTATTTAAATGATCCGACACCTGTGTGGCGAATTGCAGGAAATACTCCCTTACTTCTTCCCGGTGTTCATTAGCCTTGTCTTCATAAATGATGGCATTGTCCTGGTCGGTTTTTAGTGTTTGTTCTTTACGTCCCTCGCTCCCCAATACCATGAAGGCAAACTTTGCCGGTGGCGGGCCTATTTCTTTTATTACACTTTCAATTACCTTAATGGCAATGGTATCGCTTACGGTGGTAATTACCTGGTTAACGATGGCAGCATGCACACCGAGATCTAGTAATTGCGCTACTATTTGTGGCACACTCTCCCACTTGCGTTTTAATTCGTCTGTTGAAAATGCCTGCTTTACCGAGAGTATAAAAAGCAGCGGCGACTGCCCCTGTTCACTCAATAATTTATTACGGCTGATGAAGCCTAAATACGCTCCATCTTTTTCAATTAGCAGGTACCTTGTCTTGGTACGGAACATGCTGAGAATGGCTTCGTATACAAATGCATGCACATTGATGGAAGCAACCGGGTTGTCCATGATGACGCTAACGGGAGTATCGTAACTTAGTTGTTTTGACACTACATTATCGCGTATGGTAATATCTGTTACAAAGCCTATAATTTCGCCCTGCTTACCCTTTACAAACAGGCAACTGGTTTTTTGGCGGCCCATTATTATCGCCACTTCATTTACCGGTGTATCGGCGCTGCACCACACAATGTCGCGGTACTCAATACTTTCAATCCGCCGGGAATATAATTGTTCGGAGCTTATAAAACTGCTCTCAAAATTGGTAGGGTTTTTATAGAAATTCGCAAACTCTTCGTTGAGCATTTTGTGCCCAAACGAATCTGTAAAATGCTGGTAAAATGTTTCGTAACGTTTACATAAATCGTTGAATATTTTTCGGGGTAAAATATAGACCATCGTACCTTTTTTTGCAATCACGGTACGCAATGATTTCTTTTGAATGAGCAGCTCCGATATGCCGCCGTAGTACTCACCGGTATGGTAAATTTCTATCAGGCGTTTATTGTTGCTGCTATCATAAAAAAATGTTTCATACTCCCCTTCTGCAATAATATCAATACCCTTCAGTTTGCTTACTCCCTGGCGGTAAATGATACCATCTTTATGATACCTTACTTCAATGAGTGAGGCGGCCGTATTTTCCATCTCTGCATCCGGCAGTAAATTAAACGGTACGACCGTTTTTAAAAAAGCGATGCGATTATCCATAGTAATTGGCGATTAAGAGTGCGATTAAGAAAATGAGTAGTGTGACAATGATCCAGCCGGCGTGGCCGGATATTCGCTCTCTTTTATGAAATACAATGAGCGGCTGCGTAAAAGATTTAATCTCATTTCTTTTAACCAGTTCAAAAAAGCAATCCGCAGTTGCGGAAGCATCTACCATTGCATTGTGCTGGTGTAACAATGGTTTTTTAAACAATAATTCATACAATTCGCCGAGGCGTAAATATTTACACCGGGGATTTTGCTGCAGGTGTTTTGAAGCGATCATGATACAAAAAGTGGGTAGGTTTTCCAGGGGATTACCGATGGCTTCCCTAAAATAATCAGCCCCGATAATATGATAATCCAACTCGGTAAAATGACCCACAATCATTGGCTGGTACTGATGTAAATCTGCTGAAAGCATTGTTAACAATTGCTTTCGGGGAATCCCGTTTTTTTGGAGAAAATCTTTATTGAGTCCGTGTATTCGTAAAGCAGTTTCCGAAATTTCAAAATCATTGTTACTGATATAATAATTCTGTTCTTTTACTTTCTCTCCTTCCCTGCTGTAAACTACCCATGAAACCTGCACTGCATTTGGCCAGTTGCCGGGTACATTATAGGGCAGATACCACTTTTTTGGCAGGCCGGTTGCTTCGGTGTCGATAAATAAAAGGTATTCGTTCAATAGCGATTTGGTTGTTATGCAAATATATTGAATTGAGAAAGGATTAATGAGTTGGTGTTGGAAACCGGTTGTATGCGCCACCCTTGATTTCGTGTGGCTACTTTAATAGATCTTCAACCGCCTGATTCACCTTTTCAAAATTGAATTTCTTTATAACGGCATCCATCATCCGCCGCACCTGGTCGTTGCAAAGATTGCCAATGGAGCCTTCGTGAGTATGGGCGGTTGTTGGAGTGTAATTAAAATTACCTGCTTCTATATCCATTCCAACCTTTTTGTATGCATCCCTAAAGGGTGTGCCCTGCACTACCAGCTTATTTACTTCTTCCACGCTGAAAAGAAATTTATATTTTTCATCTTTCAGCAGGCCTTTTTTTACCTGTATATTGGTCAGCATTAATCCGGCCATTTGCAGGCAGGATTGCAGGTTTTCCAACGCCGGTATAATGTGTTCCTTTAATAACTGAAAATCGCGTTGATAACCGGATGGCAGGTTGGTCGTCATCAGCATGATCTCATTGGGTAAAGCCTGTATGCGGTTGCAATGCGACCGGATGAGTTCGAATACATCGGGATTTTTTTTATGTGGCATGATGCTGCTACCGGTTGTCAATTCATCGGGAAAACTAATAAAGGCAAAGTTTTGATTGAGGTATAAACAGGCGTCCATGCTTAGTTTGGACAGCGTAGCCGCAATGTTTGCCATAGCGGATGCAACAATGCGTTCGGTTTTCCCCCTGCCCATTTGTGCATACACTACATTGTAATTCAAATCTTCGAAACCCAGTAATTCAGTGGTCATTTTCCTGTTAATGGGAAACGATGAACCATAGCCTGCTGCTGAACCGAGTGGATTCTTATTGACCACTTCATAAGCCGCCTGCAGGGTGATTAAGTCATCCACCAAACTTTCGGCATAGGCACCAAACCATAAGCCAAAAGAAGATGGCATAGCAAGTTGTAAATGCGTATAGCCCGGTAGCAAATCATCCTTATACTTTTCACTTTGTTGAACCAGCAGGTCAAATAGTTCCTTTGTAGTACCCACCAGCTTTTCTATTTCATTTCTCAGGAACAGTTTTAAATCTACCAATACCTGGTCGTTCCTGCTGCGGGCGCTGTGTATTTTTTTGCCAATATCACCCAGCTTCTGCGTCAGCATTAATTCTACCTGTGAGTGAATATCTTCCACCCCTTCATCCAATGTAAAATTACCTTGTTGAATTAGCCCGTAAATACTTTTCAATTCCACTTCCAATAGCGATAATTCGTCCTTTGTGAGCAGGCCTACCGATTCCAGCATTTTAGTATGAGCCAGTGAACCCAACACATCAAAGGGTGCTAAATAAATATCCAGTTCACGGTCGTGGCCGACTGTAAATTTTTCCACGGATTTCAGTGATACTTTATCTTTTTGCCAGAGCTTCATGGTAGGTGGTTAATGGTTGAAAGTTGGTAGTTGATGGTTTGGAGTATCCCAAAGCCAGACTTCTATTTTTATTAGTTATGTATTGACAATTGTGATTTATTATATTGATATATGATGATGAGTACTATTTCCTGAAAATACCGGTAAAAGATAAGCAATGGTATGTAGTACAAGGGAGTCCAGATAAAAAATCGGGATTAACCATAACACCCGTCCGAACGGTATTCAGCCGGGCGGGCAACGATGATGCCATAATAACAAATGCCTGTAACATAAAACTGTAAACCCTAAACCGTATTAAACTATTTGTTGCACCAGCTTAATGTACGTTTCTATTCCATCCTTTATTTCATCCAGGTAAATAAACTCATCCGCTGTATGGCTCCTGGCGCTATCGCCCGGTCCCATTTTTAACGTGGGGAAGGGCATCAATGCCTTATCAGATGTAGTCGGTGAACCATAATACCCTTTCCCCAACTCAATTCCAGCCTTTACCAACGGGTGGTCCAGGGGAATGGAAGTTGATTTCATCCGGGTAGTTCGTGGCTTGAATCCGCTCTTTAAATTTGCTTTTAAAGGTTCCAGTATTTCTTCAAAACTGTACAGTTCATTCACCCTTACATCCAAAACAAATCTGCACTGTGCCGGCACTACATTGTGTTGTTTATTATCTGTTTCAATAACCGTGGCGGTCACCCGTGATTCGCCCAGTAAATCGCTTACCTTTTCAAACTTATAATTCCGTATCCAGTTGATATCATCTATTGCTTTATACAAAGCATTTTCCCCTTCGTTTCTTGCTGCATGCCCAGCACTTCCCTGTGCAACGCAGTCTATTACCAGCAATCCACGCTCGGCCACCGCCATTTCCAGTTTGGTGGGTTCGCCTACTATACCAAATTCAATATTGCCAAGATGTGACAATACCAGTTCAATTCCATTTACGCCGCTAATTTCTTCTTCGGCGCTTGCCGCAAAAACAATATTATATTTTGTTCCGGGCTGCTCATAAAAATGCAGGAAGGCAGCCATTAAAGAAACCAGGCAACCACCGGCATCATTGCTTCCCAGTCCGAATAATTTACCCTCCTTTTCAATGGGCGAAAATGGGTCTAACGTATAGCCTTTGTTGGGCAATACCGTATCGTGGTGTGAATTTAATAATACAGATGGCTTATTAATATCATAAAATTTATTCCTGGCATACACGTTATTACCTACCCTGTTATAAACAACTTCATGTGTATCAAAAAAAGCCGCTATTATTTCCGCTGTAACATGCTCTTCTTTTGAAAAGGATGGCGTGGCAATCAATTGTTTTAGCAATACCACCGCATCATCGTATAATTTTTCTTTCATGCTATTTTATTAAGGTTCCGATGGTGTTGGCTGTTACATTCTGCAACAGGTCATTTGCATCTCCAATTAATACTTCGCTTACTCCATTGTCAATGGCAGCAAATGCATTGTCAATTTTTGGGAGAATACCATCGAACAATTTGTTATCATGCTTTAACTGCAGGTATTTTTCTTTTGTAATTAACCGGATAACTGAATTTTCATCTTCCACATTTTGCAATACCCCCTTTTTCTCGAAACAGTAGATCAGCCTTACATGGTAACTCTCAGACAGGCCCACCGCCAAAGCGGATGCAATCGTATCTGCGTTGGTGTTCAGCATTTGTCCATTGCCATCGTGAGTCAGCGGAGCGAAGACTAACGTAAGATTATTCCCGATCAATGCCTTTAAGCTATCCACCCCCAACTCTCCGGGTTTAACATCCCCTACAAAACCATAATCGATTTCCTTTACGGGTCTTTTTGAAGCAGGTATGATATTGGCATCGGCACCGGTTAATCCCATTGCATTGCAATGAAGTGCCTGTAATTTGGCCACGATTTTTTTATTTACCAATCCTCCGTACACCATGGTTACGAGGTCAATGGTAGCTTCATCCGTGATCCTTCTTCCGTTAACATAATTGGATTTTATTCCCAACTGCTCTCCTATTTTGGTGGCGATTTTTCCACCGCCGTGTATGAGTATTTTATTTGCCGGAATGGCTGCAAAATTTGTTAAGAATGATTGTAAGGCTGAATCATCGTCGACTATGTTGCCGCCTATTTTAATTACGAAGAGGGGAGGTAAACCACCCCCATCCCCTAAAGGGGAG
>JANPIJ010000307.1:0-2955 GCA_031424955.1 Ferruginibacter sp.
CAATTTTCTCCATATAGGACTCTGCTATTTCAACCATTTTTTCATTACTTAATTTCTCCGATGGATCAAAGCTTAAGGACACATGCATAGCATTAGTTGTGGTTCTTTCATTGAGTGAAATATGCCTTTTAAACTGGTTCATTTTATCGTAAAAATTCAGCTTATCTACATCCTTAATAAATCCGGAAGCAGACAGGAGTTCTGCTTTACCCCGCTGCACTTTTTGTTCGTTATAATTGAGCACTTTGGAAATGCTTTTACCGGTGTTTATTCTTGCGACCATTTATCAGCGATTTGCGTAATTTTTGAATTGATTTCATCTACTTTTTTAAAGAAAAGAAGTTTGCTGTTTTCATTTAGCAATGCCCAGGTTTTTATTTCCTTATCATGGTTCAAGGTGTGTAGCTTTTTGACGGACTGATTGAAGTTATTACCGATGGCTTTTAGCTCATTTCTAAGCAGGATTATTTCTGCCACAAAGTCATCGAAGGACTGGTTACGGGTATAAACGGTTATAGGCTTTTCCAGCAATACGCTGCGAACGTATTCACTTAGTTTTCGCTTGGTGGACTTTGTAAAACCTGCTTTGATCTTTTTATACTCTGCTTCCGTCAGCCGTAAATGAATCCATTTATCCCGGCTATTTTTTTGTTCATTCATCACTGTTTCATTTAACGGCATTTGTTAATTAAAGCATCTTCTACCCTCCCCCGCGACTCCGGAGCAAAGGGGGCAAGATCCCGGTTGTGATACAACCGTACATCTTGCCGGGCACAACCATAGGTGCCCTAAGGCCTTTCCAAATTTAGTTTTAGCGAATCTTAATTCTTTCCTATTGAAATGAAACCTAAGAATGGTTTTAAGGCAATTGCTATTGAGCTTGCTTTCCCATCGTTACAAGCCAGTCATTCAGGTCTTTGTAATTTCTATACATGCTGCTTTCATTAATGTATCTTTTATCAATCGCTGTTGCGTAGTCGCTGCAATTTTGTCCGGCTTCATCATTATCCAGGAACAGATGAATGCTTTCATACTGTTCCAAAAAAGAACGGGTCCGTTCAAAGAAAGAAAGCGAATTGAGGATGCAATAATCCCATTCATAAGGTTGTTGCTTTTCAATCAAAACAAGGAAGGACAGGAAATCAAAAAAGCCTTCAAAAACAGCCACCTTAGCCGCACCATTTTTGATGGTGGTTATTCCCTTGGAACTGCTGCTATTTTTAAAATATGGATTGCGGAGTTCATAACCTCCGGCATCATTTTTAAAACCGATGCTGTAATATATTTTCCCATTTGTTTTGTACCGCACTTCCCGGCAAAATCTGTTGGCTATATCATAAGGAATTCTTCTTTGCTCCAGGTAGTTTAACAATGCAAAAGAACTGATCATAAAATCTCCCAGGATTTCAATTGAATTTTCACAATTGCTTTGCTCCCGATGCTGATGGAATGATGGCTTTTGAAGAAAAAAGTTTCCCTGCAGACTTTGCAGTAATTCTCCGATGGTACAGTTATGATATAAAATGGCAAAATCAACCAGGTTTCCGCCCTTGCCGATTCCATGATCGTACCACCGGTTTAGTTTTCGGTTAACTTTAAAGGAGGCTGTTTTCTCGATTCTTAAGGGAGACAGGTACCAGTAATCCTGGTTCCTAATTTTCTTCGGCTGATGGCCTTCCGTTGCCAGGTAATCTACTAAATCCAATGCTCTTAGCTGTGCACAATCCAGCCATTGTTTACTGCTTTTCATACTTCACTATTTTCGTTTACACATCAGTTATCTGGTGTAAAAGTAATCACCCAATTCTTTATAAAACGATCCTCTTCAAATTCTGAAGGGGATCGATCCAAGCTGCTGGATTATTTTTGTGTGGTGAAAATGATTGTCAACTTTAAATAATATTTTATGTTAGCAAAAACAGATGTGGCCAGGATTTATGAAACAGTGCTCAGTATTCCCGGAATGAGTGATCAAGTGAAGATCGCCTTTAACATTCCCCGGAAAAATGTACTGCTTTTAAGTAAAGTAATTGAACGGGGGTTATCCTTAAAAGATCCTGATGATAAATCAAATAATGTATTAGACATTGTTCCTAAAGAAACCTTACAGGAATTACTGTTACTATCATCCGACATCCTTAATAAAGCCGGTCTTACAGAGATGAATCAAAAATTACAATCACTATAGAATCTATAAGGATTGTACTTCGTAAATAATATCTACAACCATAATCACAACGAGCCGTCCCGCCCAAGCGGACGGCTCGTTTTTTACGACTTCTTTCGCATTACTTTCACCTGGTCATCCATACTATAATCTTCCTTACCAATCTGTATAATAATTTAAGCAGGTTGAAACATACCAGCATTACAATTAACAGTAAGTTTATTGAAAGGCTTATCAAGGATAAAATAATTCCATGGCGTGGATATCGGCCAAGTGAGCCGCCCTCATATTGCCCCTCTTCATATCCTCGTAAATAATCAAACCAATTCATACCATCATTTTGAATGTGTTCACAATAGATTATAAATCTTTTATGTTCCAGTGTTAGATCGTTCATGGATGCCCCTACTTACAAAATAGTATTAGTAAATCGGGGGTCGTTAACCCCCGATTTTAAAAATTTAGTTAAGTATTAATGAATCACTCCCCTTCTTTGCAAAATCCATACATAAATTAAATGAAGCCTGTGTACGTAATTGTGCCGTTCCTCCATACATAAGAGATTTTAATTTGGCTTCATCATCTTTGTAGGTACGTACATTTTGAAAGTATCCGGTCACGGTTATGTAAAACTTTACATAACGGTAATTATGGAAAGTAAAAGATTATGTAAAGCAACACCATAAAATAGGCTAAAACAGTTGAGTTTAAGCTTCTACTTTACAGTATAGCTTTACATAATAATGCGGCTATTTTTTAAGATTCTTCAGCCATTCCAATAAAGTATC
>JANPIJ010000308.1:0-11256 GCA_031424955.1 Ferruginibacter sp.
TTACGGTAACAGGAGGAACAGCGCCTTATATCTATGCGTGGAGCAATTCGGCCACCACTCAGGATTTAACCGGGCTTACTGCCGGAACCTATAACGTAACCATCACTGATGCCAGCGGATGTACCACCACGGCATCCGCCATCATCACACAACCTGCCGCCGGACTGGCTGCATCAACAACCCGTGTAAATGTGCTTTGCTTTGGCAATGCTACAGGTTCCGTCGATCTTACGGTAACAGGTGGTACCGCTCCGTATACTTATGCATGGAGTAATGCGGCCACTACCCAGGATTTAACCGGTCTCGCTGCAGGAACCTATAATGTAACGGTCACTGATGCCAGCGGATGTACTACTACTGCTTCAGCCTCCATTACCCAACCTGCTGCATTAGGCGCATCAAAAACCCAGGTAGATGTCCGTTGTTTCGGTGATGCTACAGGCTCAATTGATATTACAGTAATAGGTGGTACCGCTCCCTATACTTATTTATGGAGTAATGCAGCTACCACGCAGGATTTAACCGGGCTAATTGCCGGAACATATACAGTAATTGTTACAGATGCCAATGGCTGTTCCTTTACGGGTACTGCAATTATAACACAACCCGCTGCTCCGTTGTCTGCGTCAACAACCCGCGTAAATGTGCTTTGCTTTGGCAATGCTACAGGTTCCGTCGATCTTACGGTAACAGGTGGTACCACTCCGTATACTTATGTATGGAGTAATGCCGCCACCACGCAAGATATATCCGGACTTATTGCCGGAACTTATAATGTAACTATTACTGATGCCAAAGGGTGTATAACCACTGCATCAGTAACCATAACCCAACCTGCAACGGCAGTAACAATAACCGGTATAAATTCAAATTCTCCTGTTTGTTCAGGTAATACTTTAAATCTTACTTCAAACGCAACGGGGGGAACAGGCGTTTTGACTTATGGCTGGACAGGGCCCAACGGTTTTACTTCCAATCAACAAAATCCTGTAATAACAAATGCAGGCATTGCGGCAACAGGTACTTACATTTTGACTGTGACTGATGCCAATGGTTGTTCCATTCAATCTTCCACATTGGTTACTATAAATCCGCTACCAACCATTACACTTGGCACTTTACCAGTATTTTGCCCCGGCGCTGCCAGCTTTTCATTAATATATGTGGGTACTTCAGCCAGTCCTGTCACATATAATATTACAGCAGGCATTCCTGCGGTTGCTGGTTTCGTACCAGTAATAAATGCTTCGCTTACGGGTAGTCCGCTAACCATTCCGCTGCCGGCATTGGTTCCTGCAGGCACTTACCAGTTTATCATTACTGTAAAAAATTCAAATGGCTGTGTGTCCGGCAACCAAACTTTTAATGTTACTTTTTTCGATAATACTCCTCCCTCTATCAGTTGTCCTGCTAATGTGGTAACAAATACCAATAGTGGTTGCACTGCTACGGGTGTTGCCCTGGGAACTCCATCTACCAATGATAATTGTTCCATTGCTTCAGTGACCAATAATGCTCCTGCTGCATTCCCGGTGGGTGTAACCAATGTGTTATGGACCGTAACTGACGGATCTGGCAATACTGCTAACTGCACACAAACTGTTACTGTATTTGACCAGACGCCACCAACAGCAATTTGTAAAAACATTTCCGTTAATCTCAATGCTGCAGGAAACGCAACTATTACTGCTGCTGATGTAAACAATGGTTCATCAGATTTCTGTGGTATAAAAAGTTTGGTGGTAAGCAAAACCAGTTTCAATTGTTCCAATATCGGGGCAAATTCAGTTACCCTTACCGTAACTGATAACTACGACAATGTAAGTTCGTGTACTGCGACGGTTACAATTGTTGATAATATTGCCCCGGTAGCGTTGTGTAAAAGCTTTACCTTAAACCTCAACGCATCTGGGATTGGTACGCTGCTTGCCACTGATATTGACAACGGTTCTTCCGATAATTGTTCTTTTACAAGATCAATCAGTAAATCTGGTTTTAACTGTACTAATTTGGGCGTCAACACGGTGGTATTAACTATCACTGATCAATCCGGTAACACGGCAAATTGTAATGCCACAGTAACTGTAGTTGATAATATTGCTCCCGTAGCGCAGTGTAAAAACTTTACCCTAAACTTAAATGCAGGTGGAAATGCCACGCTGCTGGCGACTGATATTGATAATGGATCAACAGACAATTGCAGTATTGTAACCCGTACCGTTAGCCCATCCGCTTTTACCTGTGCAAATGTGGGTAATAATACGGTTACACTCACCGTAAGGGATGCCAGTGGCAATGCCGCTACCTGCACTGCAACGGTATTGGTTAGGGACCTGATTGCACCAACCGCCCTTTGTAAACCTGCTACTATTTTCCTGGATAATACCGGGAATGCAACACTGACAACAGCAAATGTGAATAATGGAAGCACCGATAACTGTGGATCGGTTACTTTGTCTTTAAGCAAAACCAGCTTTAACTGCAGCAACCGGGGAACCAACACTGTAACCCTTACCGTTACAGATTTGGCAGGAAATTCTTCAACCTGTACATCTACCGTTACAGTTGTTGACAATCTTGCACCAAATGCTACCTGCAAAAATTTTACACTCGTTCTAAATGCAGCAACAGGTACAGGGACGCTGCTTGCTTCGGATATTGATAACGGCAGTATAGATAATTGTGGTATTGTTTCCCGAACCATATCGAAATCTAACTTCACCTGTGCCGATGCCAACGGAGCACCGCAGGTAGTCACGTTAACTGTAACAGATGCTGCCGGGAACAGTGCTACCTGTACTGCTACAGTTACCATACAATCAACGCTTGCGATTACCCAGGTATATTTAGACGTTTGTGGATATCGTTTTAATTCTACTGTAACCGGAGGTAATGGATCTTACACTTATTTATGGGATGCTACAACCCCAGGAAATTTAGGTAGGAACCCATTTACCGCCTGTCTTATTTTTTGCGGTAGTACAAATACCAGCACTTTAAGTTCTCCCTATTATAATTTGTCATTACAAAATGGTGCATATACAACCTTATTAACTGTTACCGATGGCAAGGGATGTAAAGCAACAAAAAGCCTGGCATTTGATGGGGGAATATTACCAGGCTCAACCACAGATATCTACAGCCAAACCTGCCGTAATCAAACCGTTACTTATTCATCATCATCAGCAGGGAATGCTTATGCATGGAGTGTAACTGGTGGTACCGCGCTCACCCCGCTTACCAATAATTCTGTTACCATTAAATGGGATCAGGCGGCTGCCAGCGGTACGGTTCAGGTAGTTACTACCAGTTTCTTTGGAATCTGCAATTCAACAGAAATTAACCATGTTACCATAAATCCATTACCAACCCCTTTATATACAGGCGCGGCAACCTCTCCGGTTTGTCCTCAATCAACACAAACCTATACACTGCAGGCTAACACATTTTCGAGCCGCACCTGGTCTGTAACGGGGGGCATAGTTACCGCCGGAGGTGATCCGGCAGATAATTCCGTTACTGTTAAATGGGGGAGTGGGGCGAGCGGTACCGTAAATGTTACCGTTACTACTGCTGCCGGTTGCAGCGCAGCCGCAGCCCCCATCAATATAACCATTACAGACGTCCAGCCACCTGTTATTATTACCTGCCCTTCAAACATTTCAGTTAATACAAATACAGGTTTATGTTATGCAACGGGTGTTAGCCTGGTTACTCCTGTTGCTACCGATAATTGTGGCATTGCAAGTATAACCAATAATGCTCCAGCCCAGTTCAACGTTGGTACAACAACCGTTGTGTGGACTGTGACTGATTATAAAGGCTTAACTGCAACCTGTAGTCAAAATGTAACCGTTACTGATAACCAGTTTCCTGTAATAACCTGTAACCAGGTTAATGTAAGCCGGAACGTAGATGTTGGTTTCTGCCGGTCTAATTTTACGCCTTCCAATCCAACTTTTACAGACAACTGTTCTGTCACTAAACTTACCTGGTCAATGAGCGGTGCGACAACGGGCACCTCCGCCGCTACAGGAATAAATTACCTTCCCAATCAAAACTTCCTTCTTGGTGCAACCACGGTTACTTATACAGCGTTTGATGCCGCAGGAAATAGTACCAGTTGCAATTTTACTGTTACAGTAACCGATAATATCCTGCCAGCCATTACCTGCCCTGCGCCTGTGGCTGCAACAACCAACAGCGGTTGCACTGCTACCGGTGTTGCATTAGGTATCCCGGTTACCAGTGATAACTGTTCGGTTGCTTCTGTAACAAATAATGCTCCGTCCGCATTTCCGTTAGGGGTAACCACAGTTACATGGACCGTAACTGACGGATCAGGAAATATTAGAACCTGTACCCAGGCAGTAACAGTTACTGACAATGTTAACCCAACCATTAATTGCCCGGCCAACATTACTACTTTTGTTTCTGTCGGGTTATGTACCCGCTCCATATTTATTGCCAACCCGGTTACTTCGGATAATTGTACCGTTTCCAAACTAACCTGGACAATGACCGGTGCCACAGCAGGAGCTTCTCCTTTGACCGGAATTAATAATGTTGGGACTGCGTCTTTCAATCTCGGTGTAACCACTATCCTCTATACAGTTACCGACGCAGCAGGTAATTCGGCAAACTGTTCGTTTACAGTAACCGTGACCGATAATCAGGCACCCACGCTTGGAGCATGCCCAACACCGGCAGTTTCTTATTTAAGCGATCCCGGTCAGACTTATGCAACATTGTCGTTCAGCGCACCTTCAGCTACTGATAACTGCTCGGTTCCTGTTGTAACCTGGAGCGCACCCGGAAGTACGCCGGCAAGTGGTACCGGAAACATTTCTAATGTACGATTCCCGATGGGTAGTACCATTATAACCTATACGGCTACAGATGCCGCGGGAAATATTTCTACCTGCATCTTTACCGTAACTGTAATTAGTCCGCCGGTAATTATTTGCCCGGTAAATACTATAACCTGCACGCCCACAATAGATCCGGGATTTCCGGCATTGGTTTCCGGATCCGGCCCGGTAAGCTATGGATGGCAACTAACCGGCGCTACAACAGGCTCCGGATCAGGTGCGATTGGCTCCCGTCTGTTTAATGTTGGCGCAACTACCATAACCTGGACGGCAAGCAATATTGCAGGCAATACTACCTGCAGCCAAATAATTACAGTAAATCCTCAGAATACCTGGTTGGGTATTAATGCCAACTGGAATGACCCTTTAAACTGGTGCCCTGCTGTACCTACGGGTACAACAGATGTGAGTATTCCTGTAGTAACATCAAACATTTACCCGGTTTTGAATGCTTCAACAGGTTCGGTAAGAAATATTACAATAGCAGCGAATGCAAGATTAACGGTGAATGGAACCGGCGTGTTCCAGATTGCCGGCACTATAAACAACACTGGTACTTTTGATGCTACCAATGGCACACTGGATTTCAATGGTACCTCTATGCAAAACATCGCAGGAAGCTATTTTTATCAAAAGACACTTAAAAACTTAAAGATGAGCAATCCATTAGGTTTAAATATATCAGCGGTGGCCAATGATTCGCTTAAAATAACCGGTGATATTACTTTTGGAAATGTAAATGACGCAGGTATCAATACCGGCGACAATATTGTGCTGGTATCTACTGCAACCAGTACAGCAAGAGTTGCGGATATAACCAACGATAGTTTCAATTTGGGTAATCATTTTGTAGGAAAAGTTACGGTACAGCGTTTCTATCCTGCTACCCGGGCATGGCGGTTGGTTACCGCACCATTATCCGGAACCGGGAGCATTTATCTTAACTGGCAAAACAATGGTGTATATCAGGCAGGGAAAGGTATGCTTATAACCGGCCCGACAGTTACCGCCGCTAACGGAATTGATCCCAGCCTGCAGATGAATACCTCTTTAAAAGTTGGTAGTAACCTTACCAATGTGGACGATACAAAGTCAACCCTGTTATCAAAGGCTACGGGGCCTGCAGCCAATATCGGGTATTTCGCATTTGTACGGGGCGACCGGAATCCGAATAATACCTTTGTTCCCAATACCAATATCACTACGTTAAGCAGTAAGGGATACCTGCAAACCGGTACCCAAAAATTCAATTTATCTACTGTTGCAAATGGTTTTACCCTGGTGGGAAATCCTTACGCGGCTCCGGTAGATCTGAATAAATTAACCATGGTAAACATTGAAAGACGCTTTTATGTGTGGGATCCAAGACTGAATGTTGTAGGTGGATATGTAGTACTGGAAGACCTTGGAAATACCGGGACGTTTACCGCAACGCCCAATAATAGTCAGGGTGCGCCCAACAACTTTATTCAATCAAGCCAGGCATTCTTTACTCAGACCAAGCTTGCTGCCGCAGCATCCATATCTTTTAACGAACCCGATAAAATTGGAGCTGCCAATAACCTGCTGATGTTCCGGCCGGTTTCTCAGCCATCCTCCATCAGGGTCAATTTGTTTAAATTAAACGCCGGAAATACGACGTCGTTTGCTGATGGCACGTACGCAGAATTTAACGATGCCTATAAAACGGGTGTGACTATTGAAGATGCGTTGAAATTTTTTAATGTAAATGAAACTGTTGGCTTGCTGCGAAACAATACAGCCCTGGCAGTTGAAAGAAGGCCTTCCATTCAAACCGATGATACCCTGTTTTTAAATATAGTAAGAACCACGGCACGCAGTTACCGTTTGGAGTTTTTACCCAATAGCTTTGATCCAGATTTAACAGCATTCCTGCAAGACAGCTTCACCGGAAAAAGCACACCATTAAACATGGCCGCTGCTTCCAGCTACGACTTTGCTATTACTGCAGACGCCCAAAGTGCTGTAGCCAACCGTTTCAGGATCGTATTTAAACTGGTGAATGCCGGGCCATTGCCGGTTACATTTACCAGCGTAAAAGCGAACAGGCTGGCAGATAAAATAGCCGTGGAATGGAAGGTGGAAAATGAAATGAATATCAGCAGGTACGAAGTGGAAAAAAGTGCCGATGGAATAAATTTCACCAAGGTAAACACTACCCTGGCAACGGGGGCAAACAGTGCCGGTACCCTCTACAACTGGCTGGATGCAAACCCGCTGAGTGGCAATAATTTTTACAGGATACGCAGCATTGGTGTGGATGGCAGTATTGAATACAGCGGAATAGTATTGGTTAAGATGGGTGATTTGCCCTCCGGCATCAGGATCTATCCTAATCCTGTAACAAATGGCATCATTGGGGCAGAATTTAAAAATATGACCGCAGGTATTTACAATGTGAAATTGCTGAACAGCGCGGGACAAACCATTTTCAGCAAAACGGTGAACCATGCACCCGGCAGCGCTATGCATCCTATTCAGCCTGACTATAAAATGATTTCCGGAATTTATAGCCTGGAGATAATGTCACCATCAAAGGAAACCACCAGGATAAAAGTAATTGTAAAATAAATTTCAGGAAGCTATACCCATTTATAATACCGGCTTTCCCCAGGGAAAGCCGGTATTATAATAACCCGGTAATCATCCGGCCATGCTGCAATTGTATTCCTCCGAGGGGATTAAACACCTGCCTGGTGACAATAATGGTAATTAGGAAGCGTTACTTAATTCGGTTGTTATAAATAAATTTGTAATGGCCGGATTTAAATAGTATTGGCTATTTTTATAATTTACCATTGTTAATCTGCATACCTGATGATGAGATATTTTACCTGTGTTGTATTTAGTTTATTTTTTTTCCTTGCTGCTCATGCGGGTACCATCGAGATCAGGTATCGTGCCCCGGGGGCAGAAGGCCTTAAAATGATCTGGGGCATCAACGACTGGGACTATTCAGAAAGCAGCCCGGAAGGAACTTTTATAGAAGATAAGGCAATGCATACCCCCATGAAAAAAGAAGGGGATGATTTTGTTTTAAAATTTAATTTACCGGACAGTACTACATTGGATTTCATGTTTTATTTTACAAGGGTAACCGGTCCCTTTGATATGAGATTTGGGTACCTGGATATGAATAATCCGCCTGGCAGCCAGAATTACCACTATGTGGTAAATGGTAATACGGTTGTAAAGCTAAAACCCGATTATACTGTCACCACGCCTTCCAAAGATATTTCGCTGTTGGAGTATTCCACTTTTTTCCTGGTGTTATTCGGATCAATGGCCATTGTGCTGCTGATTATAAAAAAAGTCATTTTCAAAATGGCTTCCACACCTCTAAAACCAGTTTACCTGTTTATCGCCATATCCCTTGCACTCCTGTGCACAATGGTAATTATTCGTGCTAAGGTTACCGATATGGCGGTGCAGTTTTTGGCCACCCCAAAATGGGCCATCCCCATTGTATTCAAATCTACCTGGTATGATTTTTTATATACATTTTCCCTAACCTTGTTATTTGGATGTATTTTTTTTCTTAGAAGGAAAAAGCCACGGATCGTACTATACGTTTTTGCAGGTCTTGCTTGTGTATCCATAGTGGCTTGCCTGTTAAATATTAAAATAATTGAATTGCTGGGAAGGCCTTTCACCTATCAATGGCTTTACTATTCTGATTTTTTAAAAAGTACGGATGCCAAACAAGCTGTTTCGGCAAATGTAGATGCGGAAACCCTTATTGCTTATGGGCTCCTCATTCTTGCTGCCATTTCCTTAGCATTTCTTTTGTACCAGGTTTTGATTAAGAAGCCATTCATCGTATTGGTTCTTTTTGTTGCCTGCGGGTGCATCGGTTTATTTACGAGATATGAATTTGGCATTACAGACATCAGGAAGAAAAATCCGGTTAGCTATTTCCTGGCTTCATTGACTAAAGTGAATGGAATACCTTCCTTATCAGCTAAAAATATCGGAGATGAGCGTGAGTTTTCCATAAAAAACAAAAATGTACTGCTACCGCAGTATGCCGGTAAGTTTGCGGAAGCCAAAATCACCAATGTAATTGTGTATGTACTGGAATCTACACCCGCGGAATACCTAACCGTATATAATCCGGCGTATAATACAACCCCCTTTTTAGATTCGATAAAATCTTCGGCGGCGATTTTCGACAATGTGTACGCTCATGTTCCAGCTACCAACAAATCAATGGTATCGCTTTTATGCGGTGCTTACCCTTACCTTTCTCACGAATCGCTAACCGCTTCAAAACCGGATATTAAATGGCCATCCATTTCGTCGGAACTACGAAAGGCGGGTTATAGAAGTTCGTTCCTTAATTCAGCAGACAACCGCTACAATGGGGCGGGAGATTTCCTGGAGCACAGGGGCTTTGATGAGATACAGGATTTCAGGCAGAATCCCTGTAATGCAGATACCTTTTCAAATACACGGTATCCGGATGAAAGCCTGGATGGTATCAACGACGCCTGTCTTCCGGTGAAGTTTTTTAACTGGATCGGCAATGATAATAAAACCCCGTTTTTTTCGCTGATGTGGACCTACCAGACACATTACCCTTATTACCCAACTGGTAAAATGATCGACTTTGGTACCAACAATGATTCGCACGAAAAATACCTGAATGCATTGCATCACTCCGATAAAGTATTAAGGGAATTAGTAGAAGGGTTGCAAAAAAGAGACCTTTTAAAATCAACGCTGATTGTAATTGTAGGCGACCATGGAGAAGCATTTGGCAGGCACGGTCAAACATCGCATGCGGGTGGTATTTTTGAAGAAAACCTTCATATTCCTTTGATGCTGATCAATCCACAGCTTTTTCACGGCGAACATTTCAGCTTATTGGGAGGGATGAGTGATGTTGCCCCAACTATTTTTACTGTTTTAAACAAGCCGTTACCGGATGCATGGCAGGGAGAAAATTTATTCAGCATCAACCGGAGGGAAAGGGTGTATTATTTCAACCCATATTCCGACTTTTTGTTTGGATGCAGGGATGGAGATTATAAATTAATTTATAATGCAACCACCAACACTTTTGCTTTGTTTAATTTAAGGGATGATCCACACGAAGCTAATAATATTGCCGATAAGCAACCCGATGTGGTTAACAAAATGAACCGGCACTTAAATGCCTGGATGAATTACCAGACCAGGTATGTGAATGCATTTTTAAAATAACGCTTGTGCGGTGTATTAATTATTGATGGCTTTTTTTTACAAACCATATTTCGAAACAGCGCGGGTTCACTATCAGGTATTGTTGAAGTTTAATCCAATTCATAAGTTTACAAATAGTCATCCTGGTGAGTGCCGGATATTCCAATAAAACCACCCTGGGTCTTTAAAAAAAATACCTGGCTTCCAATGAATGTTGCCAATCAATGAAACCAGGTATTTTAATTGCTCAGTGGAATAAAAAATTAGTTATTTATCCAGTTTGATTTCACCTACTTCTGTTGCCTTGTCTGCAGTTACTACCAGTTCCTTGATTTCTGCATTGCGGTAAGGGGCCTTAGCGCTAACAACCAATCTCCAGGTACCGGGCGCTACTTCAACATTAAAAGCGCCTTCCGAACTAACAGTAGTCTTTACGGTATCGGCATCTTTAATTGCCCATACGGCTTCTGCTGCATCTGCAGGGGTTACTTTGCCACTAATGCCGGAAGGGGCGATAGTAGTCATGGCAGTAAATCCAAGAATAGCTATTCCGGATAAGCAAAATGTTGCGATTGTCTTTTTCATAATGTACGTTTTTAATTAATAATTGAATGGATGAACAGGTAAATTTTTATTCCATAATTATGATTGGTGATTGATCGCCACATCTGTTGATGCAGTGTTATAAAAATTATACCGGGCACAAAAACAATTACTATGCCATCGGCCATAAATGTGGAGAACTGAAAAATGAAAATCAATTATGTTAACACAGCTAACCAGCGGGTTAACAGGCTGAAATGCTTTGTAGGAGGTGAACACAGCATTTAAGTGAATTTAATTGCAATTCCATTTTTTAACACTTATCCATAGGCAGGTAGAGGGATTTTCAAAAAATAATGATGGCATTGTTAATGCTTTTAAGATTTATTAACATGATACTATTTCTTATATTTCAAAGAAATGGTAAGGATTAATGGGGTACACTTTTAACGCCCTGCCTGTTGCCCAATACTCACTTTTCTTTCCAGCCCGGCCTTATCTTTTGGATTTCTATTTTACTTCATCTTCATCAATCAGGAACCAACTCTTCAATTCACGAAAAGGTATCCGTTATCAGGGTCTGAGAACCCTCCTTCGGAGGGCAGGGAGGCTTCTTTTTTCGTATATTTAACTATCA
>JANPIJ010000309.1:0-17210 GCA_031424955.1 Ferruginibacter sp.
AATTATTTTTTACCATAGCCAAATACTGGTGGCAGCGGGTGCCCGGCATGAAATGGAAGATACCACCGGGTTGAATGCTGTTTTTTCATCAGCGAACGCCCAATCATTTACAAAAAATACATCCTGATATTTGGAGTCGGTAAACACCGGACAGGAAATTGATAATAACCAAATGATTTTTTATGATAGCAGCAGACAAAATAAAACCCGGTATACCCCTATATTGGCTCATCGTGGTACTGGTATTTACGACAATTGGTTTGTATGGAAAACAGTCACTTGAATGGATCTTGATGAAGCTGTATGAGTTTTTTATTCAGCGTAATGCTTAAAGAAGATGATGTTGATTAAAAGGCTATTTACGGTTCAGCAATAAGTTAAGCGGCTTCCATTCTTCTATATGATCACTGATGATTTTAAGGATCGCAACAAAGGGAATAAACAATACCATTCCGGCAACACTCCAGATAATACCACCTGCTATAATCGCCACCAGCATGGCGAGGGTACTAACATTCAATTGTGTACCCACTACCTTCGGGAAAATCACATTGGCTTCCAGGTATTGTACAAAACTAAATACCGCTACTACTCCAACGGGGTACCAGATATTACCGGTCTGCATCCACGCCACCGAAATAGGCAACAAAGCGCTGACGAATATACCCACGTATGGAATGATGGTCATAATGGCGCAAAGCATTCCAAACAGTATGGCGTGATTTACCCCCAATGCAAAAAGGCCGATACTGTTTAGAATCCCCACGACCAGGTATACCAGTACCATTCCTTTGATATAGTTAAAATAAGTATGAATCGTTTGTTGTATGATATCATCCAGTTGCTGCTGGTACTTACCAGGCGTTACTAATTTTAAATACTGAACAAATACCTTTCGGTGGTACATAAACAAGGCGGTATACACGGGCGTGAGGAAGAGAATGAAAAGAGTGTTTACAGTAGTTTGAAGCGTGGATTGCAATATTCCCCCAATGCTGCCGGTCAGTTTTTCGCCCCAGTTATTTTGAAGGCCCGATGAAGCTCCAAAATTTTCAATCAGCCAACCTTGAAGTGCCTGTATGGTTGCCTCTACCCGGATTAAGATTGCCGGTGCATCTTTGCTAAACACCTTCAGTTGCCATATCAACAGGGCAAATAATGCTGCAAACAAAATCGTCACAATCAGCAGGCAGGCAGTAATGGCAAGAGCTTTCGTCCATCGATGCCCTTCAAGCCATTTGCAAATAGGGTACATCACGATTGCTATTAATAATCCGAAAAACAAAGGGATAAACAGCGTTTTTCCAAAATAGAGGATAGCAGACGAAAAAACGATTACCTGAAGGTATTTAAGGACAGATGGAATGGTTTGTGTATTTGTTTGCATAAGTTTTATCCCCGTAAATTAGTAACAGAAAACAAGGTAGATTATGACCGGCGTAAGCAGTTCCCCTGACATTCATCAGTGGATGTAAAAAAATATCGGTTCACCTTTATTGATCATCATGACTGGTTCAATTGATATATGGAAAATGCTGGCGGGCGTTGCCTTCTTTTTGCTGGCCATGAATTTTATGGAAAATGCCTTAGGCCTGCTGGCGGGCAGGAAGTTCAAACTTTTTTTGAAGAAGCAAACAGACAGCAATATAAAAGCAATTGGCGGTGGCGCAGTCGTTACGGGCCTATTGCAAAGCAGTTCCATTGCCAATTTGCTGGTGCTTGGCATGGTGGGTGCCGGCGTGGTGAAAATGCAGAATGCACTAGCTTTAATGCTTGGGTCAAACCTGGGCACTACGTTGAACAGTTGGATGGTTGCTACACTTGGATTTAATTTTGATATTGAAACCATTGCATTACCGGCGGTAGCCATTACGGGAATTTGCATGGCCTTTATTACCAATGGAAGCAAATGGTTTCTGTGGTTTAAATTTATTTTTAGCCTCGCGTTTATGTTTGTAGCGCTCGGCTATATTAAAACCGGGATGGAAGGATTTGTAAAGCAAACAGATTTATCCGCATTTATTGAGTATCCTGTCATTTTATTCCTGCTGCTGGGTATTTTGCTAACTACTATTGTACAATCCAGTTCTGCTACCGTGGCGCTTACTTTAAGCGCCCTGCACACCAATGCGATCAGCCTATATGTTGCCACCGCAATTGTACTGGGTGCTGAAATTGGAACTACTTTTAAATTGTTTTTAGCGTCAGCCGGCGGGGTACCCATTAAAAAAAGAGTGGCGCTGGGTAATTTTCTTTATAACCTGGTTACCGTAATTTTTATATTCCTGTTATTGGGGCCAATCAATCAATTGATAACAGGTTTGTTGCAGATAAAAGATAACCTGATAGCCCTGGTATTTTTCCAGAGTTTTGTAAACCTGTGCAGCATAGTACTATTCTTTCCTTTTTTAAATCCATTGGGAAAGTTTTTAATAAGCCGGTATGCTGATAAGGATGAAGAAAGCTTTTACATTAGTAAAGTTCCTGACAATATTCCTGACATGGCATTGGAGGCTTTGGAAAAGGAAACAAAATATTTCTTCAATGATATCATTTACTACAGTCTTGAATCTTTTAACCTGAAAGAAAGCATACACGAAAACCATATCATGCACAATCACTTTTATAATAAAACAGTTACAGAGAAATATGACTACATAAAAAAATTACATGGCGAAATGCATGGATTTTATTTAAGGTTGATGAATGAACCATCCGGCAACGAAACAACTGAACGGCTTAACCAATTGATAGCTGCCATCCGGAACGGTATGTATGCGGCAAAAAGTATCAGGGATGCCCAGTTTGATATAGAACAGATGCGTAACTCATCCAATGATACCAAATACAATTTTTATACGCAATCAGGTGGGAAACTATTAAATTTTTACCAGCGGATATTAACGATGCTGAACAAGGAACACAGGGAAAATCATTTCGAAGAGTTGACTGATTTTTATCAGTCAGTAACCAAAGGTTATATGGAAACATTGCAATTGCTATATAAGGAAAGCACAGCCAGCGGACTCAGTGAAATTGAAATATCAACACTTATCAATTTTAACCGGGAGTTGTACACTTCCTTTAAATCGATTGTATTTGGATTGAAGGATTACCTGCTTACTACACGGGAGGCAGAATACTTTGATGCCCAGCCGGGGTTTATCAGGTAGGGATGAGTGATGAGTAATGAATAATGAATAATGAGTAGTGAGTAATGAATAATGAATAATGAGTATTGAATATGATCCGTTGTACGTTGAGAATTTAGGGGGAAGGATTAAATCGGAATTTCTATGATATCATATAGATGAAAAAAGCAAAGCAGCGTAAACAGGACCAGGTTGATTTGATGGCGCCGAATTTTCCACAAAATACCGGCTACTAATTGTTTTTGAAATCCGGGTTGATACTTTATGGGTTCAGCCCGGGTTTTATAATACATTTGTTCATTATTTCACCGCTCACCAACGATGCCTGCAAATTGCCTGGTGTAAAATGGAGGGTATTTATTTTCACTTCAGATCGTCATATTATGAAAGCATTCTTTATTTGCCTGTCGTTAATCGTAGTCCTGCACTCAGCCTGCTCCAAGAAAGAGGTAACGGGCGGCGGCACGGTAATACCACCGGTTGTAGTAGTGGATACCATACTTTACAAAGTGATGCCCTTCCCGTTTGGTGCCTCATTAAGTGTGAACCTGATGAAGAACAATACCAAATATAACGGTGTTGTTACCAAAGAATTCAATAGCATCACCGCGGAAAATGCTATGAAATTTGACGCCCTGCATCCCGCTGAAAATACCTTTTTCTGGGCAGATGCAGATTACCTGGTCGACTATGCGAAAACCAATAATAAACGGATTCATGGACATACCTTAAACTGGTACACTTCCTTACCGGCATGGGTTACCAATTTTGCGGGTGATTCCGTTGCCTGGGAAAATTTGCTGAAAACACATATCCAGACGGTTGTCACCCATTTTAAAGGTAAGGTTGCTTCCTGGGATGTGGTGAATGAAGCATTCAACGATGATGGAACATTGCGTAATAGTATATGGGTACAAAAACTAGGCGCTGATTATATAGCCCGTTGTTTTCAATATGCCAACCAGGCCGATCCTGATGCCTTGTTATTTTACAACGATTACGGGCATGAATACAGTTCTGCTAAAAGAACGGCTATCATCAACCTGGTTACGGCATTTAAAACCCGTGGCATTCCAATCCATGGGTATGGTATGCAGTTTCACATGACCTATACACAAACTGATGCCAATATAACCGCCGCTATCACCAGCGCTGCGGCCACCGGCCTGAAAGTTCATATCTCCGAACTGGATATCCGGTTGAATAACGACAAGGTACAGGGGCTTGTTTTTACCCCTGCGTTGGCAACACAGCAGGCCGCCAAATATAAGGTTGTTGTAAAAACATACAACGCAATACCTGCCAGCCAGCAATTTGGTATTACCACATGGAATGTTGGGGATGCTGATTCATGGATTCCGGGCTGGCAGGGCGCCCCCGACTGGCCCTTACCTTTTGATGTCAACTATTTAAGAAAGGCTGCCTACCGGTCAATTATAGAAGGGGTGAAATAATATCCCCGGCAAGTCACTAAAATATTTAAATAAAATTTCCATAAAGAGGGTTTAATGGAAGAGTCAAC
Source organism: Ferruginibacter sp. (assembly GCA_031424955.1). Taxonomy (GTDB): domain Bacteria; phylum Bacteroidota; class Bacteroidia; order Chitinophagales; family Chitinophagaceae; genus Ferruginibacter. Next base: position 4,675 of record JANPIJ010000309.1, read on the forward strand.
GTTAGTACATGGTTGCAGGTTGACTAATCAGCCTGTAACCTGATTCTTAAAAATGATTTATTTAAATATCCAGGAATCGTTTTTATAAATTAGTGAGAGCTCATTTATACCGATACAAATCGGGATAACAAGAAAAATCAAGCCCGCCCGGCTGACGCCAGTCGGACGGGGCTGCGGAAAAAAAAGCTACGAAATTTTTATGATGTCTAAATCCGATTGCTATCGGAAGACATTAAGTCCAATCATTTGAATATTACAAGGCATTGGTGCGACTTACAAGCAAATAGCTAAGCCATACTTCAGTAACATTATTTCATTTAATTCATTTCTGTTTATTTTTTGATTAATTCATTGAACCTCCTTCGTCGGGGGCGAAGTTTTTTAGGCTGAATCAAATTATCGATGATCAAATTTAAACAACTAAGACACGTAGCGGACAATGTCAAAAAAAGGCTTGGTGAAACGTATCGTTTTTGTGTATTTGTGGTTCAAAACCCGGTAGATGGTTTTATCTTTTCTCAGAAATATTTTTGTTGATTATCCTCCCAATATCCGTTAAATTACACCACGTAAAAAACTACATTTTTCACATCATGGAAAATTCAAGAAGGAAATTTATAAGGAATTTAAGTGGATCGGTTGCAGCTTTATCCGTGAGTACACCGGCCGCTGGTGATAAACCTGTCATAAACAAGCAACTCATTTCAAAAACAGTTGTAACTGCCAATGATAAAATCCGGATCGGGTTAATTGGCTGCGGTATCATCGGTCATTATGATACGGATACTGCCCTAAAGGTAGATGGAATAGAACTGGCAGCGGTTTGCGATTTGTATACCGGCCGGCTGGACAGGGCAAAGGAAAAATGGGGTACTGATATTTTTACTACCAAAGATTACCGCGAAATACTGGCAAAAAAAGACATCGATGCAGTGCTTATTTGTACCCCCGATCACTGGCACCAGAAAATAGCCATTGATGCGATGAACGCCGGTAAGCATGTGTACTGCGAAAAACCCATGATCCAAAAAATTGAAGAGGGAGCGGCCATCATTGCAACTCAAAAGAAAACTGGCAAGGTGTTCCAGGTGGGTAGCCAGCGGGCCAGCAGCGTTGCGATACTGGAAGCAAAAAAATATTTCGAAAAAGGAACCATCGGGGAGCTGACTTACGTAGAGGCTTATTGCGACAGAACGGATGCCAAAGGTGCCTGGCAATACTCCATCCCCACAGACGCATCACCGGAAACAATTGACTTTGATGCATTTTTAGGGCATGCACCAAAAGTTCCTTTCGACCCGGTTCGTTTTTTCAGGTGGCGCAATTATAAAGACTACGGAACCGGTGCTGCCGGTGATTTGATTGTTCACCTGCTCACTGGTTTGCACACCATTACCAGTTCCATCGGACCTAACAAAATATTTGCATTGGGTGAAGTAAATTATTGGAAAGATGGCCGTGATGCATACGACCTCGTTAATTCATTTATGACCTATCCGCAAACAGCCACACATCCATCCTTTCAATTGTACACCCGTATCAACCTCGCCAGTGGTGAAGGCAGGGGAGGATTTGGGCTCAAGCTGATTGGTACAGAAGGCGCAATAGATATTGGATGGAATGAATTTAAGATCATGACATTGAAAAGAAGTGCAGCACCGGGCTATGGTGGCTACGATTCATTTGAAAGTTTTTCTGCCCGGCAGAAAGAGGAGTACAAACAATGGTATAAGGGTAAGTATGGTGAAACAAATGGCGGCTATGAGATGGGTAAAACAATTGAGTATAAAGCACCGGCAAAATATGACGACCGTCTCGACCACATGATCACATTTTTCAATGGAATCAGAACCGGTTCGCCGATACCGGAAGATGCCACCTTCGGACTAAGAGCAGCAGGGCCCTCCATCGCATGCAATTTAAGTGCGGCGCAAAAAAAGCCACTAAACTGGGATGCCAATAAAATGAAAATAGTTTAACCGACTTTCAAAATCGTACTATATCCGGCACGGGCTTTATTGATTGTTGCCGGTCTGAATATCAGTTGATTCCTATCTGAAATGAATCAACTCCTCATCGCTGTTTTCTAAATTCAGGCTCTTTTGCACTTCCTGTTTGAAACCCGTATCATTTTATCCCCGCTTCCGTACTCCACGGCTACAACATGTTAAATTTTAATTTCAGGAGGGTACATGATGGTTACCGTTGGTGAATGGTCTATTTTTAACCCTTTATTTAGGTTATCATCGCCTGTTTGATATAGCGGTCAAACTGGTATCCACGGCTGATCCACAGTCGTATTTAACAATTTGCATACATGAAAATAACATTGCCTGCCATTAACGCATTCTTATATAAATTTTTAGTAGTATCCCAACGGCGGCGGATCACAAAGAGCCGCTTCTTTTCCCTGCTTTTTTTAGTTCCCTGTTTTTGTTGCCTCTATGTTAGTGCGCAACAACCCGCCTTTCCCGGTGCGGAAGGATTTGGCAAGTATTCAACCGGTGGAAGAGGTGGCCAGGTAGTAGCAGTAACCAATCTCAATGATAAAGGGGCAGGTAGCTTCCGGCAGGCGTTGGAAGCATTTCCCGGTGAGCCACTTACCATTGTATTTAACGTTTCCGGCATCATTGAATTAAGTACTCCCATTTCAATACGACGGTCCAATATTACCATTGCAGGCCAAACCGCACCGGGTGACGGTATTTGCCTGAAAGGCCATTCGTTTATGTTGAATGGTGCAGGGCAGGGAGGCAACAAAGGCAATATCATTATAAGGTTCATACGATCCAGGCCGGGCAGTACTTTAAAAAGCGGCGTGTATGGCTTTGATATGGAAAACTGCCATGATGTGATCGTGGATCATTGCTCTTTCAGTTGGGCAAATGAAGAATGCGCCGCGATGTATGACACTAAAAATACCACCGTTCAATGGTGTATTGTAAGCGAAGGTTTGTATGAAGCGGGCCACATGAAGGGCCATCGCTCCTATGGCGGGGTTTGGGGTGGACAGTACGCTTCTTACCACCACAATTTAATCGCACATCAAAATAGCCGTGCAGTGCGATTTAATGGCGGCAGGGCGCATGATACCATTGCCCTGGTGGATTATCGCAATAATGTAATTTATAACTGGGGAAACACTAATGCCGCTTATGGTGGCGATGTTAAAATCGCAGGTGGGGTGTCGCAGGTGAATATGGTTAATAATTATTATAAGCCCGGACCTGCTTCTCCCAATATTTTGAAATTCATACACGCATTAGATGCCGGTGCGGCTTCCAAAGGGGTGGGGCAATGGTATATCTCCGGGAATATAATGGAAGGGGAAACCCGGCTTACAAAAAACAACTGGCTGGGGGTTGATTTAACAGAAATACCTACGGACAGCATTCTTAAAGCCAAGGTCAAAAATGAATTTCCCGTTTTTATTTCAATCGCAACACAACCGGCAAAGCAAGCCTATGAATTGGTTTTAAAAAATGCGGGGGCAGTGATTCCTGTAAGGGATGCGGTTGATGCAAGAATTGTAAGAGAAACAAGGAACCGCACTGCAACCGGAATGGGTGCCTTTGGGAAACCCGGGATTATTGACCTTCCTTCAGCAGTTGGGGGCTGGCCGGTATATAATACAAAGGAAGCACCTGCAGACAACGACCAGGATGGAATGCCGGATGATTGGGAAAAAAAGAATGGATTAAACCCTGCTGACGCAACCGATAGAAATAAAACAGGAAACGACGGATATACCATGCTGGAAAAATATTTGAATGAACTGGCGGTGGTTCGGGAAAGATGAAAGATGAGTGATGAATAATGAGTGATCAGCAGCTTCGTCTTGTCACCTCATGTAATTTCGAAAATCCTTACTCGTATCATTACACAAGTATTGGAAATGGGTGTGATTCGCAAATTAAACGTACATGCAAAATCCGCCGCGGCGGATTGAATATGAGTAGCCGTGGGTGAAACCCATGGTTACAAATAGTTTGTTTAAACAACCCGCCGCGGCGAATTGAACCATTGATGTTAATTTGCGAAGAGTATGGATTTCTGAATTTAATACGATTCTAAAACCGGAAGCTAAACAGCTCCCTTCATTAATTCGATGGCTATGCTAAAAAAGAGATTACTCATTTTTATTTGTCTGGTAATAATTAGCTTTTCGTGGTTGCCTGAATCAGGTGCCCAACAAAAGTCCGCACCCCCGGGCAAAACCGTTTCAATTATCATTCCCGCTAATAATAATCCACGCATTGTTTTTGGAGTGGAGAAATTATCCAACAGTTTAAAGAATGCCGGGTATGCAGTAAATCAACTTACGCCCAATAAAATGGCGTCGGCAACAAAACCCCTAATCGTTATAGCTTCCGCCGATGATGAACTGTTAAAGAAAGCAACTGCTTTATACAAAATCAATGCAAACAAAAAAGCAGGAAAGGAAGGCTTCACCATTTATCCCGCCAGCAACAATGTGATCCTTATTGCCGGTACCGATTATTCCGGTGCATTATATGGTTGTCTTGAATTATCGGATCATATAAAACAAGATAAAAAATTACCGCTCCATTTATCAATCAGCGACCAGCCCGAAATGATCATGCGGGGTGCCTGCATTGGTGTGCAGAAACCTTATTACCTGCCTGGCCGAACGGTCTATGAATATCCTTACACACCGGAAACCTTTCCCTGGTTCTATGATAAAAAATTATGGATACAGTACCTCGATTCATTGGTGGACAATCGGATGAATTCGCTCTATCTCTGGAACGGGCATCCCTTTGCTTCGCTGGTGCGATTGAAGGATTACCCTTACGCAGTAGAGGTGGATGATGACACTTTTAAGAAAAATGAAGAAATCTATCGCTTCCTTACCACCGAAGCAAATAAACGCGGCATTTGGGTGATACAGATGTTTTATAATATCATTGTTTCAAAACCATTTGCCGAACACCATCATATTAAAACACAGGAAAGGGAGCGGCCCATTGTACCGCTGATAGCAGATTACACCCGAAAATCAATTGCCGCATTTGTAGAAAAATATCCGAATGTAGGATTGATGGTTTGTCTGGGTGAAGCAATGGAAGGAACGGGCAATGACGATATTGAATGGTTTACCAAAACCATTATCCCCGGCGTACAGGACGGACTAAAAGCCCTGCACATTACAGAAGAACCGCCCATCGTTTTAAGGGCGCATGATACGGATGCACCGGGGGTGATGAAAGCAGCACTGCCCTTGTACAAAAATTTATATACCGAAGCAAAGTTCAATGGCGAAGCACTCACCACACCGAGGCCAAGGGGCGAATGGGCCGCATTGCACCAAACCCTCAGTCGTTTGGGAAGTGTACAGATTGAGAACGTACACATACTCGCTAACCTGGAACCATTCCGGTATGGGGCAACCGATTTTATACAGCAGTCGGTAAAAGGCATGCACGAAGTAATGGGTGGAAATGGATTGCATTTGTATCCACAGGCATCTTACTGGGACTGGCCCTACAGTGCTGATAGTATTAAGGGCAAACGGTTGCTGCAAATTGAAAGAGACTGGATCTGGTACAAGGCATGGAGCCGTTATGCATGGAAGGCCAACCGGGATCAACAGGCCGAAAACAATTACTGGAGCGGATTACTGGCAGCGAAGTATGGTTGTAGTATAGCCGATGGAAGAAATATCCTGGCAGCTTATGAGCAATCAGGACAAATAGCACCCAAATTATTGCGGCGTTTTGGCATCACTGACGGCAACCGGCAAACGCTTACATTGGGTATGCTGATGACACAACTAATCAACCCATTCCGGTATGGATTATTTACCTTGTTGTACGACGGTGAAAGCCCTGAAGGTGAAATGCTGATCCAGTATGCAGCAAAAGAATGGAACGGCGAAAAGCATATTGGTGAAACACCGGTGCAAATTATCAGTGAAGTAAGACAGCATGGTGATCAGTCGGTAAAGGCTATTGAAGCAGCAGCAAAGAACATCACATTGAACAAAGCTGAATTTGACCGGTTGAAAAATGATTTATACTGTTACCAGGCATTAGCGAATCATTTTGCATACAAGGCAGAAGCAGCGCTGGATGTGTTGAGGTATAAATATTCAAATGATATCAAAGACCTTGAAAAAGCACTGCCGGTATTGCAAAAAAGTGTATCAAGTTACCGGCAACTGGTTGACCTCACCAAAGGAACCTACCTCTATGCCAACAGCATGCAAACACAGCAACGCAAAATCCCTATTCGCGGGGTAGACGGGACTTTTAAAACATGGCAGGAAGTGTTGGTTCCATTTGAAACTGAATTAATTCATTTCATTCAAAAGCTTGATTCACTAAAAAATAAACCGGTAACCATTTCAGTTGAACAACCTGCATTAAAAAAAGCCTCGGTCAGTTTTGATCAATCAAACAACAACAAACAATATATGTTGGACAGCCTTGCGCTGCCTTTTTCTGATACCAGTTTACCGCTGATGGGAATTGCAAAAGAATTAAAACAATTGCAGGGGGTACAGTTATCCTTTCAGCAGCAATTAAAAGCGGGAATGGAATTGACATTCACCAACAGCAAACCGGTAAAAGTATTGGTAGGATTTTTTAACCCAACGCAGGCGGCCTTTTCAAAAGACACGACCTTTCTGAAAGCGCCGGAATTGGAAACCAATGCAAGCGCCAACGACTACGGACAGGCAGAAATAAAAATTGCCAATGCGTTGGTGATAAAGGGTATACCGCCGGTGAATATCCATAGTTATAGTTTTCCCGCCGGCACCAATACATTGAAACTGGCAAGAGGCGTATGTTTGGTATTGGGCTTTGCAGATGGCGACCAAATCATTCCTTTGTATGATGCAGGGCTTACCGAGGGAGGAATGAAAAGAGAGATTGATTGGTTGTTTGAATGATGGGAAATGAGTAATGAGTGATGAATGATGAATAAAGGTTTAGCAACTGGAAAATGTATTTAAGAAATGATGGCTAAGTGATAAAACAGGCAATCGTAGAGTGAATCATTAATATTGGTTGATTTGAGACAAAGCAAATTTTGAAAACCCTTTATGATTCAAAATGCTCCGTAGGAGCAACCTCTTTGTAGAAAATTAACAGAGGATGAACCAGACTCCGTAGAGCCTGTCCCGCTTTTTTGAGGGAAGTCGCCCTTTGAAAAGTGCAAATAAAAAAATGGTTGAATAAAACTGAATATGAAAAATCGAAATTTATTATTGTTGGTTGTTTTGATGTGTACTGGTTTAGGTGCTCATGCCCAATCTTATTATGATGTAACAAAATACGGGGCAAAAAAAGACAGCAGCGCCAAAGCAACCCTTGCCATTAAAAAAGCCATTGAGGCAGCTTCCAAAGCCGGGGGTGGAACGGTTTATTTCCCCACCGGCAAATATTTAACGGGTGCCATTCATTTAAAAAGCAATATCACTATTTTGATTGATGCAGGCGCCGAACTGCATTTCAGCGATAACTTTGATGATTACCTGCCGATGGTGGAAAGTCGCTACGAAGGCGTAGACGTAATGAGTTTCTCGCCTTTGTTCTATGCATACAAAGCCGAAAATATTTCAATCATTGGAAGAGGAAAGATCAATGGACATGGAAAAAAATGGTGGGACTATGTGGAAGGTTTTAAAGAAGGGCCATCAAGAAACAAGTGGCAGTTGATGTTTGACAGTCTGAATAAAAATATTTTATTACCCGATGATCCGCGGCAAATGAAAAGAGGTTTCCTGCGTCCGCCGTTTATACAACCCATGTATTGTAAAAACGTATTGATCGATGGCATCACCATCACCAATTCACCCTTCTGGACGGTGAACCCCGAGTTTTGCGAGAATGTAACCGTGAATGCCGTTACCATTAACAATCCCCATTCACCCAATACCGACGGCATCAATCCTGAATCCTGCAAATACGTACACATTTCCAATTGCCATATCAGCGTAGGCGACGATTGCATCACCATTAAATCGGGCAAGGATATCCCGGGGCGAACCAGGAATATGGCCGCTGAAAATTATACCATTACCAACTGCACCATGCTGAGTGGGCATGGTGGCGTAGTGATCGGCAGTGAGATGAGCGGCGGTATAAAAAAGATAACCATTTCCAACTGCATATTTGATGGCACCGACCGGGGCATCCGCATCAAAACCGTACGTGGCCGCGGCGGGTTGGTAGAAGACATCCGGGTGGATAATATTATCATGAAAAATATCCGGGAACAGGCCATCGTGCTGGATATGGAATATGCCCAGGTAAAACCAGAGCCATTGAGTGAAAGAACGCCGCAGTTCAGAAACATTCGTTTTAGCAATATCACCGCTTATACCAACCAGGCCATGTACATCAACGGGCTCGATGAAATGCCGGTGCAGGAAATAAGCCTGAACGATGTGGTATTTGAAGCGAACATGGGTATTGTTATTAAAAATGCAAGGGACATAGAACTACATAACGTAAGGGTAAATACGAAAATGGGTAGTGCTTTACAGGCGGAGAAAGTAGAACGGATGGACATAGATGCGTTGTCATCAGCTAAACCACTGACTAACGTACCTTTAATAAAACTGACCAATGTTCAGGATGTTTTGCTGCGCAATTGCTGGCCATTTAAAGGCACGAAGATATTTGCGGAGATTAAAGGTGCAGAGACAAAAAATGTGAAGTTGATGAATAATGAGTTGGGAGAAGCAGCAGTAGTGTACGGGGATGATGTGAAGAAATAAGGCCCCTTCCGTCTCTCCGCCGAGGCGGAGGAGGGGAAAGGCATAGTATGCAAATTCCAATTGCTCAATAATTGTCGGGGTGATGGACTCACGCTGATTAAAGATTTAAAGTTGATGTGGAAGATAAAAGGTTTGGATAAGTACTGAAGCACCGCCCCTTCTCCTTTGGAGAAGGGGAAGGGGGATGGGGCTATACCCGGCGATAAAAATTTCCCAATGGTATGCCGTAGAAGAGTGCGACCCCGAGTTCCGTCGCTTCGCTCCTCGTCGGGGCAGGTGCGCAACGATCCTTAATTGAAAAACAAATGCCTGTCAACAAAAAATATTAACCCGAAAAAATGACTTCAAAAAAAGTAAAATATTTATACAGTGTTGTGTTGCTGCTCTGCGTGCAAACCGTTTCCTCACAGGATTTAAAACTATGGTACAACAAACCGGCTGTTAAATGGACAGAGGCACTTCCCGTTGGCAACGGACGGATTGGAGCGATGATCTTTGGCGGTGTAGCGCAGGACAGAATACAGTTCAACGAAGAGACCCTTTGGACAGGTGAGCCCCGGAACTACAACAAGCCCGGTGCCTATAAATATTTAGATACTATCCGGCAGTTATTATTCGAAGGCAAACAAAAAGAAGCCGATGCCTTGGCCGGACAAGAATTTATGGGACTGAAAAGTGCAGCGGGTAAAAAGGACCAATGGGCAAAAGAAATGAAAGCCGGAAAGGGTGTAAAGGGAAATCCTGCATTGGAAATATTTGATGACAGTAAATGGCAAACCATGCAGGTGCCATCCTTTGAAGGCTGGGAAGCAGCGGGCTTTAAAGACCTGGATGGTGCCGTATGGCTGCGGACCAGTTTTGAATTGCCTGCCGGATGGTTAGGAAAAGATATTGCCCTTGACCTGAACCGTATCCGCGACCATGATTTCACTTATGTAAATGGCGTCTTAATCGGCACGCAGGAAAATATAGAACCAAGAAAATATGTAATTCCAAAAATCGCCTTGCATGCAGGTAAAAATGTGATTGCTGTACAGGTGCTCAACTATTTCGATAAGGGCGGCATTGCCGGTTATAAAGATACCAGCAGGCATATCGGGGTTTATATCGTGGGGGATGAGGTCGCAAAGATTTCCCTGAACGGGCAATGGAAATATTGGATACAAAATGATGAGCCGCCCGTTGTATCCAGCTACCAGGCCAGCTATCAGCCCTTTGGTGACCTGTTCCTGCAATTTAAAAATACGGAGCAAGCTGTTAACTATAAAAGATCACTGGATATAACGAATGCAGTTGCCTCCACTTCTTACACACTGAATGGCATTGATTTTAAACGAGAATATATTATCAGTCAGCCTCACCAGTCAATGGCCATTCATTTAACTGCTTCAAAAAAAGGCAGTATCAGCCTGGAGGCTTCACTGGGTAGTCCACACAAACATTTTTCTGTAAAACGAATTGATAACAATACCATTGCTTTATCGGTGAAAGTCCGGGACGGAGCGCTGCGTGGAGAGAGTTATGTACAGGTAAAAACCAACGGCGGCAGGGTAACTGTTGTTGATAATAAACTGGTGATCACTAATGCCGATGAAGCCACTTTGTATTTAACCGCCGGTACCAATTATAAAAATTACAAGGATGTGTCGGCCGATCCCGCAGCCATTTGTACAAAGGCGCTGCTATCCATTAACGGGTTGGCATACCCGCAAATAAAAGCGGCGCATATTTCAGAATATCAAAAATATTTCAACACACTTAATATCCAACTGGGTAAGGACAACAATGAACATGTATCAACTGATGAACGCATAGAAAACTTCGCAGCTTCACCCAATCCCGCCTTTGTTGCATTGTATCTGCAATACGGCAGGTACCTGCTGATTTCCAGTTCACGGCCGGGTACAAGACCTGCCAACCTGCAGGGCATCTGGAACGATTTATTAACGCCGCCCTGGGGCAGCAAGTATACCACCAATATCAATGCGCAGATGAATTACTGGCCCGCAGAGTTATTGAATTTGTCGCCACTGCACCAGCCACTTTTTACCATGATTGAAGAGTTGTCGCAGACCGGCAAACAAACTGCCAAAGCCTACTACAATGCACCGGGTTGGGTGCTGCACCACAATACCGATCTCTGGCGGGGCACGGCGCCCATCAATGCAGCCAATCATGGGATATGGGTGACAGGTGGCGCCTGGCTAAGCCTGCATTTATGGGAACATTATGCATTTACACAGGATAAAAATTTCCTGCGCAGCAAGGCTTACCCAATCATGAAACAGGCGGCGGAATTTTTCAATAATTATTTGGTGAAAGACCCGGTAACCGGCTGGCTCATCAGCAGTCCGTCCAACTCGCCGGAACAGGGTGGACTGGTGGCAGGTCCAACAATGGATCACCAGATCATTCGCAGCCTGTTTAAAAATGTGATTGCCGCCAGCCGGGTACTCAACATTGACCAGCCTTTCAGGGAAACCCTGGAGAAGAAATACCAGCAGATTGCGCCCAACCAAATAGGCAAATATGGCCAGTTGCAGGAGTGGATGCAGGATGTGGATGATACTGCCAACAAGCACCGGCATGTATCGCACCTGTGGGCACAGTATCCCGGCAATGATATCAACTGGGATGAAACGCCAGACCTGATGAAAGCTGCCCGGCAATCTTTATTGTATCGCGGCGATGCCGCTACCGGCTGGAGCCTTGGCTGGAAAATAAATTTGTGGGGCCGTTTTAAAGACGGCGACCATGCACTGAATATGATCAAACTATTGATCAGCCCGGCAGAGAAAAACGGCGCCGGTTCCTATCCTAATTTGTTTGATGCGCATCCGCCGTTCCAGATTGATGGAAACTTCGGCGGCGCTGCCGGCATTGGTGAAATGTTGTTGCAGAGCCATACCAAATTTATTGACCTCCTGCCTGCCTTACCTGTAGCCATACCCGAGGGTGAGGTAAAAGGCCTTTGTGCAAGAGGCGGCTTTGTGATTCATTTAAAATGGCAGGAAGGTAAACTACAGGAAGCGGTTATCATATCAACTGCCGGCCAGGATTGTACGATCAGGTACAATGGAAAGCAGGTTGATTTAAAAACCGTAAAAGGGAAATCCTATACATTCAATGGTGATTTGAAAAGACTATGATGCGATTGTTAAAACATATAAAGAAGATGATCATAGGTAGGGCCTTTTTTATTGGGTTACGGTCATTTGTATTTCATGGCAGCTTCGTTACGCACCTACCTCGACGAGGAGCAAAGCGACGGAACTCGGGGTCGCACTCTTGTACCGCATACCCTTGGGGGCCTTTATCCACGCGGTTTGTAAGTTATCAAAGACTCGCCTGTATAACCGTCATGGTACTCTTATCTGTTTTATTAAACCCATCAATTGCCTTTTCCCAAAAAGAAATCCGGCAGGATATTGCACTAGACAACAATTGGAAAACCATTGCCAATGATACCAATCATTTTGCATACAATGGATTTGAAAAATCATCTTTCGTGGATAAAAACTGGCTCCCTGTAACAGTGCCCCACAACTGGGATGCCTACGAAGGATACAGGAGAATGCGCCATGGTAACCGGCATGGGTATGCCTGGTACCGCAAATCATTTAAGCTACAACAAGCTGAAAAGGGTAAACGCTTTTTCCTGTTTTTCGAAGGCGTCGGTTCATTTGCAACGGTTTGGCTAAATGGCAAACAGGTAGGAGTCCACGCAGGTGGCAGAACTACATTTACGATTGATGTTACAGCCGTGGTTTATAAAAACAATCAGCCC
>JANPIJ010000310.1:0-5104 GCA_031424955.1 Ferruginibacter sp.
GAGGCAGTCTCTTTTGGACTGTTTTGAAATCTGATTTCCATAATAATTTGTTTAATTGATAATGGATATTTTATTTAATGGATAATGGATAATTTTTTAATGGATAATTATGGGCCTATTTTTTAAGTATTGAGCAACAACTTTCTTATCGCGTTCTTAATTTTTAATTCCTAATTTTTAATTATTCATTGGCTGCCTTTCCTAAAGATGCCAATATACCACCATCCACGTATAATATATGGCCATTAACAAAGTCAGATGCTTTGGAAGAAAGGAAGATCACTGCTCCCTGCAAATCATCCGCATTTCCCCAACGCTCAGCCGGCGTGCGGCGAATAATAAAATCATTGAACGGATGGCCATCTACCCGTATAGGTGCAGTTTGTGAGGTTGCAAAATAGCCCGGACCAATACCATTTACCTGGATATTGTGTTTGGCCCATTCTGTTGCCAGGTTCTTCGTCAGCATTTTTAATCCGCCTTTTGCAGCAGCATAGGCACTCACTGTCTCACGTCCCACTTCGCTCATCATAGAACACATGTTGATGATTTTACCACTGCCACGCTTCACCATATATTTTCCGATATGCTTCGACATGATAAAAGGACCGGTTAAATCAATCTTAAGTACCAGTTCCCAGTCCGCAACTTCCATTTCCAGCACTGGTGTACGCCTGATAATGCCCGCGTTGTTTACCAGGATATCGATGGGGCCTACTTCCGTTTCAATTAGCTCAATATATTTTTTTACCGCTGCCTCATCCGTTACATCAAATAAGTAACCATGTGCCTTGATTCCGTTTGCGGCATATTCGGCGATTGCCGTGTCAAGTTTCTCCTGTATGAGATCATTAATAATAATTTCCGCACCGGCTTTGGCAAGCCCGGTAGCCATTGACATTCCCAACCCATGAGTAGCGCCTGTTATTAAAGCCCTTTTCCCTGTTAAATCAAATAACGATAGTGACATGTTTTATTGTTTTTTTTAATGTAATACGATTTGATAAATAAAAGCAGATAGCTGTAGCCTGGCATTGAATCGTTGAAAGCTTTCTTTTCTATAGCAATTTTATCATGACGATAAATGCAGCATTTAATAACCCGGCACTCCATCACTCAATTAGCACCACGATCCTATATTTTCAGCAACGCGGCTAAAGGTAGCACCTATGTACATTCTTTGAGTAAAAGAGAATGTATTTATTTGCGCAAACGAGTGCGTTGGCGCTGATGCCTGCTAAAAAAGACCGGCATCAACTTTATGCAAAACATGAAATAATAAATCAGAAATGATGCGCCCGGTTGACTGTACTGCCAGTTGAAAATTTGCCAGGTAAAAGTATATGGGCATGGATGACCCACATTTTGAAGTTTGGAGAACGGTTTAATCCTTCAGCTAAAGCGATCCCCGTTTAATCATTTTAAATGGGTTTCTGATTTGCCTGATTTGCTTTTTTAAAATTAAACCTGCTGCGGTATGCCCCATCTTTTCAAAATCGGTGCTGATTACGGTAATATCCAGCAACTCCTTTAATTCAGTTTCATTAAATGAAATAATACCTATTTCCTTTCCCAACTGGTAGCTGGACTTCCTTACTTTTTTTACCAGTATGGCCAGGTCATCATCTGCAATCACAATATAAACGGTGCCCTTTATTAGTTTAATTTTTTGATCACTTGTAATAACCGTAAATTTCTTAGTGTAGTCTTTACTGAAATGTTCTAATCCTTCAATAATTTCCGGAGTGTGATGAATGTGTTCGGGAAATATGATGGTCAGCGAATGATATTTTTCCAGCAGTTCTGTAGCGGATACCAGGGCATCAAATATGTCAGTCCTGAAATCCTGGAAAACGGCCATACTGCCGGTTATTTCCGGGATGGACTTATCCAGCAACAATAGTTCATCCTGCGGAATTTTTTTAATGGTATCCAGGTATAACTTCTTATTTGCATTTATTTCAAAATGCGGCATGATAACGTAATAATCGTACAGGCCTAAATTGTCGTCGATAATCTTTTTCAGGTACCGGGGATTATAGTGATGGATCTGAAGATCTACTACGGCTCTGTCACCAAGGGTTTTTAAAAAACTATAGTAGATGATTTTTTTGAAGGAACTCAGTTTATTAAATACCAGTAATATTTTTAATTTGGTTTCTTTTTTACCAACTACATAATACCCTTTTCCACTTACCGATGTTATGTATCCCTGTTTTTTTAATTCCTTGTATGCCCTTTCTACCGTATCACGGGCTACTGCGTACTGGTCTGCGAAGATATTAATGGAGGGCAACAGGAAATCCTTTTTTAACTGGCCTTTATCTATTTGCCTGCTGATGGATTGCGCTATTTGCTTGTAGATGGGCATCTTGTCGTTGCCGTTGTATAAAACAGGATTCAGCATTCGTTCATTGATTAGTTGATGGTTGAAATAAATTTCAGTTGTAATTTAATTAAAAATAATTGCTGGCATCCCCATATCTCTATCCTGTCAAAATAAGCCCGTGCATTGCAGTCGCTATTTACAACCCGGACCTCATTCCCTGCATGACGATTTAGCTACTAAGATCCCTGATCACCACGCTGGCGGTAATGCAGCCAAAAATTGCGGGCATATATGAAACCGTGCCAATAATTGATTTTTTTGGAAAGGCTTTTTCTGTAACAATCACTTTTTCCCGGTCGATATTCTCCGGGGAGAAAACCACTTTCACACCTGTATGAATGCCCATTTCATGCAAATACTTCCTTACATACCTGGCCAGTTTGCAGTTGAAACTCTTTGAAATATCAGCAACCTGCACCATCGAAGGATCCATTTTACCACCGGCCCCAAATGAACTTACCACCGGCACATTGTTATCTACACAGGTTTTAATATACCATACTTTGGGTGTAAGGGTATCTATACAATCAACGGCATAATCATAGTTCCCGTTCCTGATGATATCTGCCGTTCTTTGTTCCTGTATAAATTCATTTAACACAGTCAATTCTATTTGCGGATTAATATCCCTGATCCTGGCAGCCATCACCTCCGCTTTGGATTGTTTTTCCGTACTATGCAATGCCGCCACCTGCCGGTTGCAATTACTAAGGTCAACCACATCTCCGTCTGCAATCGTCATTCTCCCAACTCCTGATCGGGCAATCATTTCGGCGCAGATACCTCCCACCCCACCCAGGCCAATCACCATCACATTCTTGTTGATCAGTTGACTGGTCTTTTCGTCTCCCAGCATCAACTGGGTTCTGCTCATCCAATATGGAATCATGCTAATAATTTGATAATGTGATAATATGCTAATGTGCTAATGTTAAAAACTGTTTCATTCTGCATTAAAAAAACCTATTGAAAATTAATCGTGAATACTTCAAAATTGGTTTTAAATTGAGATGCAAAAATCTACTTATGGCTGATCAATTCAAAATAATAATTTTCACTATTTGCTTTGCGTGTAACCTTACCTGTTTGACAGGGCAAACTGTTCAACTGATCAGCTCCGGTACCAACACTTCTATCCGTGGGTTAAGTGTGGTAGATGACCGGATTATTTGGGTGAGTGGCAGTAACGGCACTGTTGGCAAGTCGTTGGATAGTGGCAAAACTTTTAAATGGATGGTAGTTAAGGGGTTTGAAAAAACAGACTTCAGGGATATTGAAGCATTTGATGAAACTACGGCCGTGATCATGGGTATTGCGGCACCGGCCTATATCTTAAGAACAGCAGATGGAGGCGAAACCTGGAAAGTAGTGTACGAAAATAATACAAAGGGTATGTTCCTGGACGCGATGGAATTTTGGAACATTAACAGTGGCATTGTGGTAGGTGACCCGGTGGACGGAAAATTTTTTATTGCCAGAACCTTTGACGGCGGAATAAGCTGGAGCAATATTCCTCCCAAAAATTACCCGGTGGCAGATAGCGGGGAAGCCTGTTTTGCCAGCAGCGGTACCAATATCAGGAAACTGAATCTGCAGGAAGTGGTATTTGTGAGCGGCGGTTTGCATAGCCATCTGTTTATCCGGGATAAAAAAATTGACCTCCCTGTTATCCAGGGCAGAGAAACGACCGGCGCTAATTCCATAGCTGTGAAAAACAGTAAAATATTTGTGGTAGTTGGGGGTGATTTTACTACAAAAGATTCCGTCACCAAAAATTGCTTTATTACCACTAACGGCGGTACTGACTGGATTGCACCGGTGACACCACCTCATGGATACCGCAGTTGTGTAGAATGGATTGGCAAAAAGAAATGGATCAGTTGCGGGCTAAACGGGGTTGATTACAGCAGCGACGAAGGCATGAACTGGAACTGGATCAGCAAAGAAAGCTTTCATGTATGCCGCAAAGCAAAAAAAGGAAAGGCGGTATTTTTTGCCGGTGGCAGCGGCAGGATAGGTAAATTAAACACCCCGTAATGCCGCATAGAAGAGACAAAAAAATATCCCGGGAATTGTTTTCCGGGTTATAAACTCCGCCGCTCTTAAACCCGGAAAATTTTACTGCACTATTTTTTAAATGCAAAATACACTGCGCCTAAAATCAGTCCAAAACTTACCCCGTATTTCCAGTGAAAAGGCTCTTTCAAATAAAATACCGCAAACACGGCAAATACAATAAGGGTAATTACTTCCTGCGTGATTTTTAATTGAAAACCATTGAAGCCATCTGTAAAACCGTAGCGGTTAGCAGGCACCATCAGGCAATATTCAAAAAATGCGATGCCCCAGCTAATTGCTATCGCTTTCCATAATGGCATAGAAGTATTTTTTAAATGCCCGTACCATGCAAAGGTCATAAAAATATTGGAAGCTATCAGCAGGCCGATTGTATGAATCATTGATTTTCTTTTAAATAAAAAAATGAAGGCAAAATTATTGACAATAACTTTGTTGTCATTCATTTTTTGCAAGAGCATTTATTTGTCAGGAACCGTTTAGCAACAACTGTTTGGCATGATTTTGGAAAATAACCAAATATTAACACGATGCTGTTTCGCTACCAGCCTTTTTTTTTACATCTAACATTCGTGATAAATAGAGTATTTTAGATTATTATCAAAATTAAAATATACTACCATGGCATTTGAAAATTTC
>JANPIJ010000311.1:0-9797 GCA_031424955.1 Ferruginibacter sp.
CCTGGTGTCGGTAGCAATGGATCAGTTTGTTACCAAGATTGCGATTATGGATATGGAAAACAATTTTGTGTCGCCAATAGAAAAAATTGTTTTGCCATTGCCTGATAATCCCCAGGCATTACAGGTATTGATAGAACGAATTGCCGGGGTAATTGATTCGTCAGGCATACCAAAGGAAAAATTTGTAGGCGTAGGAATCGGGATGCCTGGATTTGTAAATGTAAAAAAGGGAATAAATTATTCATTTTTACAATTGCCCAACAACAAAAGCATTACAAAATACATTGCCGACACAATTGGGATACCTGTATTTATAGACAATGATTCAAGTTTGATAGCATTGGCTGAACTCCGGTTTGGTATAGCCCGTGGCGAAAAGAATGCCATGGTGGTTAATATTGGTTGGGGGATTGGCCTGGGATTAATTCTGAACGGGGAACTGTTCAGGGGCCACGATGGATTTGCCGGTGAATTCAGTCATATCCCCTTGTTTTTAAATGGTAAATTATGTGCCTGTGGAAAAACGGGTTGCCTTGAAACCGAAACCTCGTTGTTGTTAATTATTGAGAAAGCAAGAGAAGGTATCAATACCGGCAGGGCATCTAAATTGAGTTCATTGCCTTTGGAAGATCCCGAACTTGCCTGTGATGCAATTATAAAGGCTGTAAAAGAGGGTGACCAGTTTGCTGTAGAACTTTTTTCGAAAGCAGGTTACAATATCGGAAAAGGAGTAGCAATTCTCATACACCTCTTAAATCCCAAAGTAATTATTCTGAGTGGCAGGGGATCTTCAGCGGGGGAAATATGGAAAGCGCCCATACAACATGCGTTAAATGAGCATTGTATACCCCGGTTATATCATAGTTCAGGGATTGAAATTTCAACCCTGGGTATACATGCCGAATTAATAGGCGCTGCATCGCTTGTTATGGAAAATTATGAAAAAATGCATGTAATTAAAAAGCAGGAGGCATTGGAGGAAATCAGCCTTTCTTAGACGAGGCTAATTTTGCCGGAGCGGTTATGCTAAAAATGAAAATCCTGATTTATCGGTACAGGTATCTTATAAATGTTTCAATCCAAACTCTTCTGATCCCCGATTAACCCGACGGATCTGTTGGAAACTATCATACAGTTATTTTTATTTACCCAAATAAAAATAATTCTTCAGTTGTTTGCCTTAAACCATCAATCTAAGTAAACGTTGCCGCAATAAAATGCGGACAAGTGTAGTCGTCTGCACGCAGTTTTGGCGGTATGCTATTTTATTAGGAGTTACGTGTGTGCCAGTACCCGATATCCAAACTTATTGGATAATTCTTTTTGGATTTTTTTTTAACCATAAACAAATTGCAAATGAAAAAATTACACCTGCTGACTGCGTTATTACTGGTAAGTTCAGTAATAATGGCGCAAACCCGGCAACTTTCGGGATCAGTAAAAGATTCGAAGTCTGCCAGCGGACTCCCTGCCGCAACGATTAAAGTAAAGGGGAAAAATATTCAAACGGCAACCAATCCAGCTGGGATTTTTGTTTTAAATGTTCCCACCGGTAACATAGCAATTGAAGTTACCTCCGTAGGTTATGCAACCAAAACAATTGCGGTGGATGGAAATACCGGTAATGTCTCTATCGAACTTGACCAATCTTCATCGGAAATGGCTGAAGTGGTAGTAACCGCATTGGGTATCACCAAAGAAAGTAGAAAATTAGGGTATGCTGTAACTACTGTGGGTGGCGATTTATTGAATAAGGCAAGAGAAAATAATGTTGGCAATTCATTAAGTGGCAGGGTGGCAGGTTTAAAAGTATCCCCAACAAGTAGCGGCCCTGGTGGTACAGCGAAATTGTTCTTAAGGGGTAACCCAAGCCTTACAGGTACCGGACAACCTTTGTTTGTAATTAATGGGGTGCCAATGGATAATTCGCAGAGAGGTTCTGCAGGCGAGTGGGGTGGAGCAGATGGGGGTGATGGTATCGGTAATTTAAACCCAGACGATATTGAAACAATGACTGTGTTAAAGGGCCAGTCGGCATCAGCTTTGTATGGAGCAAGGGCTACCAATGGTGTAATACTTATTACAACCAAAACTGCAAAAAAGGGTGAATTTTCTGTTGATTACAACATGAACTTCATGGCAGAAAAAGCAATGGACCTTACTGACTTTCAATACGTTTACGGTCAGGGAACGGGAGGGGCAAAACCAGCTACCGTTTCTTCGGCTCAGCAAAATGCAAGAATGAGCTGGGGTGCAAAGCTGGATGGTTCTTCTGTAATACAATTTGACGGTAAATCTTATCCTTACACCGCTGTAAAAGATAATATTAAAAACTTTTACCGTACTGCTCCATCCTTTACCAACTCCGTTGCCTTAAGTAAAGGAGGTCCTGATGGCTCTTTCAGGCTTTCATTATCCAACTTAAATGGCGATGCTATATTACGCAATAGTGGCTTAAAGAGAAATACAGTTAACCTTAATGTAACCCAAAACATCACGAGTAAACTAACCGCAGATATTGTGGTAAACTATGTTGATCAGTTGGTTAAAAATGTTCCTTATTTAAGTGATGGTCCTTTAAACGCCAATAATGGTTTATTCCTTTCAAATAATATTGATCAAAAAATTCTGGCGCCAGGTTATGATCTGGCTACAGGCTTTGAAACGCAATTCAGCGACGATGAATATGTAAGTAATCCCTGGTTTGTGGTGAATCAATTAAGAAACGATGTGGGCAGAAAACGTTTTATTACATCAACAAAACTGAAATACAATATTACCAGTTGGCTATTTGCACAAGGCAGGGTTGGTTATGATTTGGCAAATGACCGTACCTTTTCTGTAACTCCCTGGGGAACTGCTTACTCCCGGGATAGAGCAGGAGGCTTAAATAATATTGGCAAATCGGAAAGGTCTGAGTTAAATGTGGACGGTTTGATTGGAGGTAACCGCAAATTGGTTAATGATCTTACTTTAGATTTTGCCGTAGGAGCCAGCCTTTTGAAAAGACAGGAAAGTGGAGTTAGTACTGGCGGTGGGCCATTCATATTGCCTTACCTATACTCTCCTTTCAATGTTTTAAATATTAACAGAGATTATTTCTTCAGAAAATCTGAAGTTCATTCTGCCTATTATACCGTGGATTTTAGCTATAAAAACTTTTTAACCATTGGTACTACCGGAAGGTATGACGCTTATTCTACGCTTCCAATTAACAATAATTCTATTTTCGTTCCTTCTGTAACAGCAAGTTTTATTTTCTCAGAGCTGTTTAATATCAATAAATTAAACTTTGGTAAATTAAGGGCTTCTTATGCACAAACAAGCAATGAGTTGATTGATCCATATCAAACGTCACTCTATTACTCATTGAACAACGCATACAATGGAATCCCGGTAGGTAGTACACCTACATCTTTACCAAGTGGTTTGTTGAAACCATTTACTACCACTGAGCTGGAAATTGGTACAGATTTAAAAATGTTTGGTAACAGGTTATCTATAGATGTGGCATATTTTACCAAGAAATCAAAAAATGAAATAATGCCCGCTTCTTTTAGTATTGCCACAGGTTTTACAAGTGGTTATGTACCCACTGGTTCTATTCAGAACAAAGGATTGGAATTACAGCTTAGCGCCAGGGCTGTGCAAAACAAAAAATTCTCCTGGACTCCTTCCTTTAACTTAACAAGTGTAAGTAATAAAGTTCTTTCAACCGATCTAAATGGAAACAGGCTGCAGCTCGGTTATAACAGGGCAACATTGGGCAATGCCTTTACTGCTTATGTAGTAGGGCAGGCGGGGCCGCAAATAATGGCTTTCGATTATAAATATGATAAAGGTAATATTGTTGTAGATGGCTCCGGCTTTCCTGTAAGAGGTGATCTTGTGCCAATGGGTAGTGTATTACCAACACTTTTCGGTGGTTTAAATAACGAGTTTACATTTAATAATTTGATTACTTTTTCTTTTTTAGTGGATTATAATTATGGTAATAATATTTTATCTGCCACAAGTTTTTATTCATTGAGAAGAGGGTTAAATCAACAAACACTGGAAGGTAGAGAAGGTGGTATAAAAACCGGGGTAACTGCAGGCGGTGCTGCCAATCCAGTAACTGCTACAGCAGAGGGCTATTACAGAGCTATGGCTCAAAATGTAACTAAGGTGCATGTATTAGATGGTGATTTTATTAAGTTGCGCCAGGTTTTATTAGGTGTAGCAGTACCAAAAAATATTGTACAGCAACTAAAAATATTTGAATCCATGCAATTATCTTTCGTAGCAAGAAATCTGCTTATTTTAATGAAGAAGAGTGACAATATAGACCCTGAATCAACCTTTGGATCTAATATTCGCTATACAGGGATAGAAGGTACAAGTTTGCCTACTACGAGGTCTTACGGTATTAATTTAAATGTAAGATTTAAAAAATAATTCATTGCGTCATTAAAATTTCTAAATTCAAAAAAAATTGTATGAAAAAAATATTAATTTATTCAATGATCGCAATTTTTGCTGTGCCAATTAGCTGTACCAAAAATTTTGAGTCAATTAACACCGACCCAAACAGGTCGTCTCCGGCAAGTTTCGACGCCAATTTTTTCCTGTCTAACAGCCAGCAGGAGTATAAGGAAAGTATTGCAGGTTATGCAGGCCCGATACTTTTTCAAAGTGGATGGGTGCAGATATTATCTTCCACATCATCGGGTGGTGTAAATTATTACAGCAATATGGATAAATATGTGCCATCATCCAATACCAATAATTACGCTAATAATAGTTGGGGAAGTTGCTATAGGTCGGCAAGTTTAGCCAGCGAAATTGGCAAAATATTGGGTAGCGATGCGTCCAAAGCAAATATTGTTGCAGCAGGTACCATTATGAAAGTATTAAGCATGCATTACGCCACCGACACTTATGGCGATCTGCCTTATTCCCAGGCATTGCAAGGCGAAACAGGTTTGTCATTGCCAGTTTACGACAAGCAGCAAGACGTTTACAAAGGTTTATTGGCAGATCTTGAAGGAGCGCTTACTAAGTTAGATGCTTCAAAAGCAAAACCATCAGCAGATTTATTTTCAACAAGGGGTGATATAGCAAGATGGAAGCGGTTTGGTTACTCTTTAATGTTACGTATAGCTATGCGTTTAACAAAGGCAGATGCAGCAACTGCAAAGGCATGGGCTGAAAAAGCTTATGCTGGTGGCGCAATGAGTAGTGTTGCAGATGACGTTCATATGAGAGGTAGCCAGGCTACGGGCTATAGTAATCCTAATTCTAGGTCATTAGCTACTGCCGGAGATTACTACCAGGTAAGATGGAGTAAGACCTTAATGGATTTCTTAATGTCTACGAATGACCCAAGGGTAAGTGCAATTGCTGAAGTACCGCAGGATGGATTAGCAGCCAATAATAATATTAATTTGGCGGGAGACAATACAGCAGCTATTCAAAGAGGAATGCCCAATGGATTTGATTTAGATGGAGGAGCTACTGATATTACCAGGTCCCCGGGATTTCCAGGTGGTACAGGTGTTGGTGCCAATCTTACACCTATTGGCAAATATTCTCGTCCAAGAACTTCCGTTTATACTGATTTGAATAATTCGGTTTCAATAATCACCTATGCAGAATCTGAATTGCTTTTTGCAGAAGCTGCGGCAAGAGGCTGGAATGTTGGCCCAACTGCAGCGATTCACTACGCTAAAGGGGTTTCTGCTGGTATCCAGGCGCTGGCTAATGTCAATTCAAATGCTACCATAAGTGCTGCAACTGCAGATGCATATGCTAATGCAAATCCATTGAATACCTCTTCTCTTAATGCATCATTGAAAATGATTAACGAGCAATATTGGGCTACTACTGGAGTATTAATGAATTTTTCTGAAGCATGGAGCAATTGGAGGAGATCAGGATTTCCGGTATTAACTCCGGTAGTATATGTAGGTAATTTTTCCGGAGGTGTAATACCACGCCGGCAAATTTATCCCACAGGCGAAGCTGGATTAAATGGAACAAATTATAAAATTGGTGTCGCAGGTTTAAGTGCCGGTGATACATGGGCTTCACGTGTTTGGTGGGATAAATAAAAGTACAAACAAAACCATAACCTCATTATTGGATTCAACCACAGGGCTATAAATTTCGCTTATAGTCTTGTGGTTTTTTGTTGTTCATAAAATTGGTAAACGGCAAGGTGTATGTTGCGGCTTTAGAACCAGGTTACTGTTTTGACAGCGTACATATTCTTTCATATACATGTTAATAACCGATGTTTTACAATCACAAATATTTTTTTAGATAACTTTAGGTATGAAGTACTCATTCATTCTAATTGCACTTTCCTGGTTGATTGTATTCAATCTTTCTGCTCAAAGCACATTATTTCAACTGCTAAAGCCAGGAGAAACCAATATACAATTTAGCAACGATATCAGCGAAAGTGAAAACCTGAATGTGCTGGCTTACGAATATTTTTTTAATGGGGCCGGCGTGGCGGTTGGCGACATAAACAATGACGGTTTACAGGATTTGTTTTTTACCGCCAATATGAAGCCAAATAAGCTTTATCTGAATCTTGGAAACTTTAAATTTAAAGATATTACCAAAGAAGCCTGTAATGGTTTGGAAGGTAGGAGCGGCGGATGGAAAACCGGTGTAACAATGGCAGACGTAAATGGCGACGGATTATTGGATATGTATGTTTGCTATTCCGGAAAAGTACCAGATGAAATGAGGCGGAACCAATTGTTTATCAATGAAGGAAATTTAAAGTTTAAAGAGCAGGCAAAACAATTTGGTTTGGATGATAAAAGTTGCAGCACGCAGGCTGCCTTTTTCGACTTTGATAACGATGGTGACCTTGATATGTTTTTGCTGAACCACAGCACTAAAAAAATTGACAATATGGAATTTGCCAGGTACAGGAATGATATTGATGAACTGGCAGGTGATAAATTATATGAGAATACGGGCAACCATTATAGTGAGATTTCTACACGGGCGGGGTTACGGCAAAATCCAATGACTTTTGGGCTGGGTATTGCAATAGCGGATATAAATAAAGATGGCTGGCAGGATATTTACGTGACAAATGATTACAATGAGCCTGATTATCTCTATATTAATAATAAAAACGGCACATTCACCGACCAGGCACAGCAACGGTTACGACACCTGTCTCAGTTTTCTATGGGGGTGGATATAGCAGACTATAACAATGATGGTATGCCAGATATTATTACACTCGATATGCTGCCCGAAGATAACCGGCGCCAAAAACTATTGCAACTACAGGAAAATTATGAATCATTCGAACTGATGCAAAGCCAGGATTTGTACAAACAGTACATGCGTAATATGCTTCATTTAAATAATGGAGATGGAACTTTTAGTGAAATTGCCAGGCTGGCCGGCATATCAAATACGGATTGGAGTTGGTGCCCGTTGTTTGCAGATTTTGACAATGATGGATACAAAGACTTGTTTGTAACAAATGGTTATCTAAGAGACTACACCAATAAAGATTTTTTACGCTATTGGGGCGATTACAAATTTCAGCGTGCTGTAAACCGGGAACCATTTTTACTGATGGATCTTATCAAAGCGATGCCATCGACTACAATTCCCAACTATATTTTTAAAAATAATAAAGATCTCACATTCTCAAACATGCAAAAGGAATGGGGATTTTCAAGGCCAACAATTTCCAGCGGTGCGGTTTACGCAGACCTGGACAACGATGGTGATCTCGACCTGGTAATAAATAACTTAAACGAAAATGTCTCTGTGTATCGAAACCAGGGCAGGGAGGTACTGTCAACAAATTACGTAGCCGTTAAATTAACCGGAGCAGGAGCCAATACAAATGCAGTGGGTGCAAAAGTGTATGTTTATAACCAGGCAAAGGTGCAGTACCAGGAAGTGAACCCAAACCGGGGTTATTTATCGTGTGTGCCAACCGTATTGAATTTTGGTTTAGGAGATCAAAAGACTGTTGATTCAATTAAGATTATCTGGCCTGGCGGTGTATCGCAAACTATAGCAGCAATTGGCGCCAACCAGCAATTGCAAATTGCCGAAAGAAAGGACAGCCTTCCTCCCACAATACCTGTTCAAAAAGAAGGACAGACCGTTTTTACCAAAGTGCCTCCTGCGCTTATTTATAAGCATGAAGCAGACATTCAAAATGATTTTAAAAGGCAACTGCTTATGATTTGGATGTATTCAAAAGCCGGGCCTGTAATTGCCCGGGCGGATGTAAACAGAGATGGACTGGAAGATGTATTTATAAGTGGAGATAAAACAAACCCCGGTAAAATTTACCTTCAAAAGACTGCAAATAAATTTGTTGCCGAAGAGGGGCTGGTAATCGGAAACGAAAATGAATCCACCATCTCCGCAGCAGCTTTTTTTGATGCTAATGGTGATGGGTTTCCTGATTTATATATTGCAAAAGGTGGATATTTACTCTGGGAGCCTAACACTCCAGCCTTGCAGGATGAGCTTTTCCTGAATGACAAAAAAGGAAATTTTACGCTGCAGACAGAAGCTTTACCAAATGTTAGCGGCAGCAGTAAATCATGTGTTAAGCCTTATGATTATGATGGCGATGGAGACATTGATATTTTTGTTGGCGGAAGGGTCGTTCCTGGTAAATACCCGGTAACACCGGTTAGCTATTTGCTCCAAAATAATGGGAAAGGTGGGTTCGATATTGTGGAAACTGCTTTTGCGGGGACCGGTATGGTTACAGATGCCCAATGGATTGATTTGAATGATGATGGCAGAAAGGACCTGGTTATTTGTGGGGAATTCATGCCAATAAAAACATTCATCAATACCCCGGGCGGATTTATGGACAAAACAGGCGAATACTTTACCCAATCTGCCAATGGCTTTTGGAATACCATTGCTGTTGCTGATGTAGATGGAGATGGGAAAGAAGATATTATAGCAGGCAACCTTGGTTTAAACAGCGCCATCCATGCAAATGATAAAGAACCGGCGGAATTGTATTACGCCGACTTTGATGGCAATGGTTCAATAGATCCCTTCTTAAATTTTTATGTGCAGGGTAAAAGCTATCCGTTTGTGAGCAGGGATGAATTGAATGAACAGATTTACCCGATGCGCAAAAAATTCTCGTCGTATAAAAATTATGCGGATGCTACAATGAAGGAAATATTTAGCACCGAAGAACTGGCGAAAGCATCTGTTCTTTCGGTAAATGAAACCCGTACAGTATGTTTTTTAAACAGGGATGGCAAATTTGTAAAATCAGTATTGCCACTGCAGGCCCAGTTTTCAATGATTACGAAAATAATATCAAAAGATTTTAACCGGGATGGTAAAATGGATTTGGTATTATTTGGAAATCATTCCGATAACCGGTTAAAGATAGGAAGCATTGATGCAAACTATGGATGCCTGTTAAGTGGTGACGGAAAAGGAAACTTCAACTATGTCGGTCAAAATGTATCCGGCCTGTCGGTAACCGGCGATGTAAAATCTGCAGAAGAAATAGAAGTTGACGGAAAGAAATATATGGTGATTGGTGTAACCGGCAGCGAACTGATTTTTTACAAAGAGAATTGATTCGTCGTGATCTGTTTGTTATCACAATCAACTATTATGAACTTACAATACTAATAAGATGAAAAATCTCGGTCAGCCGTGGTAAGTGTCCTTAGCCGTGGCGGGGGTACTCACCCCCCCCATCAGGTTGTTTTCTAACCGTTATTGATTTATTAATTTCTACCAAAAAAAAATAGTAAAATAACCACACAAAAATA
>JANPIJ010000312.1:0-8419 GCA_031424955.1 Ferruginibacter sp.
TTTGGTGGGGGTTTTCACCGGGATAAACAAAAAAGTTATTGCCATCGCTTGGGCCTGCAGGTAAATAACCGGAATTGCTGATGCCGGCAACACGCGGATCGTTCCCGAGTTGCTGGCGGAAGATGGTTGCTTTATCACCCAGCATCCACACAGGCAATATCATTACCTGTTCCTTATTGTAGCCAAGGCTTTTATGCTGAATATAAGATAATTGTTTATACACCACCGTGGTACTAACAATGAGTATGATAGAAACCAGGAATTGAAATATCACCAGGCCGCTTCTTAGGCCGATGCTTTTTTTACCGGATGTAAACTTTCCTTTTAGTACGGCCACCGGCTTAAATGATGAAAGATAAAAAGCAGGATAACTACCCGCTAGAATCCCTGTAAGCAAAACAAACAATACCAGTCCTGGTAACAATAACGGGTGATCGCCTAAACGCAGCGTTAGGTTTTGCCCGGCCAGGCTATTGAAAACCGGTAAAGCCAGGTACATAAAAACAATGGCGAATACCAGGGATATTGCAGTAATGAGGATGGACTCGAGCAGGAACTGCCGCACCAGTTCGAGTTTCAATGAGCCCAACACTTTGCGGATGCCCACTTCACGGGCACGCTTAGATGCACCTGCTGTTGACAGGTTCATAAAATTAATACAGGCTATCAGCAGCATGAATATTGCGATGGCCCCAAAAATATACACATACCGGATATCTCCTGCCGGGCTAAGATCGCCGGCAAACCCGGAGCTAAAGTGAATATCCGTTAACGGTTGCAAATGGAAACTCAGGTTATTCCCTTTTTTCCTGAATTCGGGCAATGATACATGCATGGCCTGGTACATTTGCGGGCCGATATACTTATCTACCACCACTGGCAGTTTCGCTTCCAGTTTTTTATAATCATACCCCTGTGGCAGTACGAGATAAGTGTAAAAATTTGAGCTCATCCAGGTAGGCTCCCCTGACTCCGGCAGGCTTGCCATTGATACAAAAAGTTCAAAATGAAAATGCGAATTCAACGGCACTTTTTCAATTACGCCGGTCACCTTACAGGGAGTTTTCTGTTCTTCTTTAAAACGGATTACTTTTCCTATCGGGTCTTCCTTACCAAAATACTTAAGGGCGAGGGCTTTTGTAATAACCACTGTATTGGGTTCAATTAATGCTGTTTTCGCATGGCCTGCTATCAATGGCAGTGTAAACACCTCGAAAAAATTGGAATCAACAAATGCGAGTGCGTCTTCTTTAAACGTTTTATCGCCATTTACCAGCCGCGGCATGCCATAGTCCCGTATCCGGGTGGCTTCCAGTACTTCCGGGAAATCCGCTTTCATGGTTTTTGCCACGGGTGGCATCACGGTTGATTCGTTGAATTTTTCGCCGTTGGCTGATCCCTGGAAAGTGATGCGTACAATCCTGTCTGCCTTCTTATTAAACCGGTCAAAGCCCAGTTCATTTTGCACAAACAACATAATGATCAGGCAGGTGGCAATGCCAATGGCCAGGCCAACAATATTGATGGCAGAAAATCCTTTGTTTCTCCAAAGGTTGCGGTAGGCTATTTTAAAATAACTTCTTATCATTACTTAGATTTATAGGATTCAGGGATTATAGGATTTACAACATACCGTTTTTACCCTCTTTTTTTGCATTGAAAACTATCCGTATTTCATCCCCAATGGATCAATGTCAATAGATATGCCACGAAAAAAACCCTTATTGGGCAAGGGTTACAGGAATTACAATCGGTACAGGTGTACGAAAACGGACAGTTGGTGTGCAGTATCGGACACCCCCGTCCCCTCCCGATAAAAATCGGGACCTTGTTCCGGGGAGTTCCTCGAACAGCATGCCTTTTACCCCCGGTCCGCCGCGGCGGAGGCGAATGGGGTTACTCTGTTCTCAAACTATTTACAGGCTTTTCTACAGCGGCTTTAAATGCGTGAATGCTGGTGGTGATTAACGAGAAGCTACACACAATACCTGCAGCCAAAGAAAATATCCACCACTCCATGCTTACGCGGTATGCATAGCCCTGTAGCCAACTGCTGCTGATAAACCAGGCAGCAGGTATTGCCACAAGGGTAGCAATTATCACCAGTTTTAAAAAATCTTTCGACAATAAGGTTATAATAGAAGCCACACCGGCTCCTAAAACTTTGCGGATGCCTACTTCCTTCTTTCTTTGCTCGGTTGCAAATACAGTAAGGCCAAACAAACCAAGGCAGCCTACAAATACTGTTAAACAGGCAAATAACAAAATAAAGGCAGCCGTGCGCCGCTCATCGCGGTACGATTCGTTGATGGCTTCATCTACAAAACTGAATTCTACAGGAGTATCAGGTTCGTATTTCCTGTATATCTTTTGCAACTGGTTAATGGCTTCCGCTGTTTTGCCAGGTAAGGTTTTTACAAATAAATTGAAATAGTTATCCTGCGGCTGGTAGCGCAATATAAAAGGTTCAATGCCGGAAGCCAGGCTTTTAAAATGAAAGTCTTTTACCACACCGATTATGGCCCCCTTTGCACCCCAGAAAGTTACTTTTTTACCAATGGCATTATCAACTGTATATCCCATTCGTTTTACCGCAGATTCGTTCACGATATAATTAATAGTATCGTTGCTTTTTTGAGGGGTAAAATTTTCGCCGCTCATTAGTTTTAGCCCGAGCGCCGGGATAAAATCAGGATTTACATTTGCCTGTGTGATTAAAAATTTATCATCGGCCTGCATCCCCTCCCATTCTACATAGCTTGAATTGTCAACATTGACCATCTGCACGGTGGCAGGTGCAGTTGCCCGGATAGACGGTTGCTGATCAAGTTCATTTTTAAGCAGGTAGGACTTGCCTTTCAACTGACCCGTCAGCCGCACGTTCATCAATTGCTCTTTATCAAAGCCAAGGTCTTTATCCCGCATAAATTGTAACTGCCGGTACATAAAGAAAGTGCATACCATCAGGGTTACCGATATTGCAAACTGAAATACCACCAGTACCCGCTGAAAGGTTCTCCCCGTAGGGTGGGCACCGGATCCCTTTAATACTCCCACCGGTTTAAAAGCAGATAAAACAAATGCAGGATATATACCAGCTGCAAACCCAATAGTAACAATGAACAACAAAAAGAAAGAAAGAAATAAAACGCCCGAAAAATTAATTTCAAAAGTATTACCAGCAAGCTTTTGCAGCAAGGGCTGAACGGCGTACAAGATGAGCACGGCCGCCAATCCGGCAAGAATGGCCATTAAAAGCGACTCGATTAAAAACTGGGCAATCAATTGTTTTCGGGAGGCACCGTTTACTTTGCGAACGCCCACTTCCAGGCTTCTTTTCAGCGAACGGGCAGTAGATAAGTTAACGAAATTTACGCATGCGATGATAAGTAACAGTATCCCTATACCACCAAATATTTTTATGTACTTGATATCACTCCGTTTGCCCCAGTCCGTATTGAAATCAAATGCGGAATACAGGTACTGCGCTTTTAATGACTGCAATTGTAGCTGGTCCTTCGTTTCCGGATTGTATTTAGCTAACTGCCCTTCTATCTTCTTAGTAAAAGAAGGCACATCCGTTCCGGACCTCAATTGCAGGTAAGTATGGTAATTATTACTGTTCCATTTGTTTGACCAGCTATCTGAATTAAACAGGTACGCCAATGGTAATAAAACATCAAACCGGATGCTTGAGTTGATCGGCGGATTTTGCACTACACCTGCCAGTTTGAAATCTGTTTCATTGTTCAGCCTAAACGTTTGGCCGATCAGTGCCGGGTTATTTAGCCAATCTTTGCCAAAATATTTTTCTGCGGTATTCGCTGTTATTACAATTTCATTGGGTGAAAGCAAGGCCGTGGCCGGGTTACCTTTCAGCAAGGGGAAATCAAAAATATGGAACATGGCATTTTCAGTAAGCAATATATTTTTCTCTTCAAAAACCTGGCTGCCATTTTTTATCATTCCGCTCCAGTTGCCAAACCGCACCGTGTTTACAATTTCAGGAAAATCCTTTTGCAATTCCGGGGCCAGCGGCCCGGGCGTTACTGCTACATTATACATCGTTCCTGCCTGGTTTTGCTTTTCTGTAATACGAAAAATTGCCGCCTGGTTTTTATGAAAACTATCATAATGCAGTTCGTTCCACACAAACACGCTAATGGCAAGACAACAAGCCATGCCTAGTGCCAATCCAATAATATTGACAGAAGAAAAAACGCGGTTTTTCAGAATATTCCGCCAGGCGATTTTTAAATTAAATGATATCATGGAGACAGATTTATTTCAACGTTGTTTAAACATATAAAATTTTCGATTGTTTACGCCATTCTCAAACTCTTCACCAGTTTGGCCCCTGCTGCTTTAATAGTATGAAAAGCCATTGTGAGCAGCCTTCATCACTCATTTCTCATCATTCATCACTCATTCCCCGCTCCAGGCAATACACGGTTCCGTCGGTACTGGTAATTATCAATGCATTGTTTGAAATTGCAGGGGAGGAAAACACGGCCCCCCATTTCAACTGCAGGTTGATATAATCCACGTTGCTTTTAATAACGGTATAAATATCGTCCCGGAAGGTATCATCCGCCTTAAAATACTTATCGTGATTTTCTTTATAGCCATCCGTTGTAAATGTCCATCGCACTGTCCCGGTTTTAGTATCCATCCCAAATACTTTCCCCATTAATGTGCCCACATAGAGCATCGAGCTTGAAAAAACGCAGGGCGAAAAAATATTAAATTTCACATCTGTCCGCCACAACTCTTTCCCGGTAGCCGGATCAAGCGCTGCCATAAATTTATCTTCAGATGTACCCGTAAAAAGAATGGAATCTTTTATGGAATTGGCAAGGGCCCAGCCTTTCGGAAATTTCAGGTTCCAGTTGCAATACCCGCCGCTGGCATGTATCGCATACAAATTATAATCACGGCTGCCAACAAATACCAACCCGTTAAAAACAACCGGTGCCCCCTGTATTTCGCCCTTTGGAAAGTATTCATGGCCCACCGATTTAAATTTCCACAACACATTGCCGGTACTGCAGTTCAGCGCATACACATTACCGTCGAACGAGCCTGCATACACTTTATCATTATCAACAGCGGGTGTGGCATGAATGATATCATTTGACTGGAATGTCCAGACCAAATCGCCGTTGCTGGCTTTAATGGCATTTATTCTTCCATCGCCCGAACCAAAATAAATAATACCGTTTTGTAAAACCGGTGAAGCATTGAAATAATCTGCCAGGTCATATTTTCTTTCGCCAAGAAATATTGCATTCTTATTAAAAAACCGTTTCCAAATCAGCTTGCCGGTAATTTTATTAATTGAATAGAAAGTGCCATCGCCTCCCACCATCAATACCTGTTGCCCATCTATCAATACATTCGACCTTATTTCTCCACCGGTACGAAATTTCCAGTTAGCCTTTCCTGTTTGGATATCCATCGCATACAACACACTATCCAATCCGCCAACATACACCACATTTTCACTGATCACCGGCGTAGACAGGAATGGTTGGGTACTATGAAATTTCCATTTTACCAAAGGGGTACTTTTAAAATCGGGCAATGGATCAGCACCGTTATTAAGATAGTGCGGAACTAAATTTTTTGAAAAGGAGACGGCCGGAGCGATCAATAACAAGGCGATTATTAATATTTGCATCCATTGCCTTTCAAAACTGGTTGACGACTTTTTCATATGCTGTGTTTTATTAATCCAACGCTGGCCCGCAAGTACAACTGCCCGGGCAGTAAGATGTACTTTTTTTTACTTTGAAGATTGATTGTTTGATAGCATACCTGTACACTAACAGTATATCATATTTTCACCTTTCAATATGCTACCCGGTAATCACCTGTAATTTTCAGACTCCTGCCCTGTCCCTCCCCTTCGGGGAGGTTAGAAGGGTCTTTTTTACTCCGTCCGCAAACTATTCACCGGGTTGGCTAATGAAGCCTTCATCGACCTGTATCCTACCGTAATAAATGCTATCAGGAAAGTAGCTGCTATTGCGGCGATAAATATCCAGGCGCCGATATCGATCTTGTATTGAAAATCCTGCAGGTATTTGTGCATGGCCCACCAGGCAATAGGTGCGGCGATGGTAAATGCAATCACCAGCAAGGTTGTAAATTCTTTGCCAAACATCCATACAATATTTTGCACTCCTGCACCCAACACTTTCCGTACACCTATCTCCTTGGTTTTTCGTACCGCCATAAACGATACCAGTCCATACAAGCCCAGGCAGCCAATGAAAATGGCAATACAGGCAAAAAACTGAATCAATGAAAGCATGATGCTATCCAACTTGTAAAATTCAGCTATCCGGTCATCTAAAAACTGCGATTTGTACAGGTAGTCGGTATAAGTTTCATTCCATATTTTTTCCACCGCTGATAACAACCCTTTGGTATTGCCCGTATTTATTTTTAATACACAACTTCCATAATTATTATAGTCAGGAAAAATACAAACCGGGGATATTTCGGTATGAAAGGAGTAATTGTAAAAATCTTTTATCACGCCCACGATCGGCGCTTTGATGCCGTTGATGGTAACTGTTTTACCTATAATTTCCTGCGGACCTCCTTCATTGAGTTTTTTGACAAAGGTTTCATTCACTACAAATTCACGGGCGGTATCCGAGGGAAAAAAGTTTTTACCGGCTACCATTTTGAGGTTAAATGTTTTTAAGTACTGATCATCTGCAGTCTTCACATTTACACCCCAATGCTCCGCCTCTGCCCTGTTTTCAAACTTGATATCTGTGGTGTTATTTGTATTAGATGCCGGTGGTTGAAAACAAAGCGACACATTTTCGATACCTCCAAGTGTTGCCAGGCGGGTGGTGAGCGTGTGCATCTTCGCTTTATCGTTGGAAGGTACCGGTATCACAACGATGGCATCTTTATTAAATCCAAGATCGGTGGTCTTTGAATAATGCATCTGGCTTGCCACCACAATAGTACCAATAATGAGTATTTGTGAAATCGCAAACTGCGTGATCACTAATACCCTTCGCAAAGAAAAGCCGCCGATATGCTTTTGAGAAAGTTTAGCCTTTAAAGCTTCGATGGGTTGAAACCTCGCCAACACCATGCCCGGGTAAGAACCGGAAAGAAAAATAACGATTAAAGAAACGATCAGTAAGAAAATCGGTAATTGCAAGCTACTGAATAATTGAAGTGAAATCTGTGTTTCAAATAATGAATTTAAAAATGGTAATGTTAGTTCTGCAAACAGGTAAGCCACTAATACAGCAAAGATTGTTATAAGCGCAGTTTCTGTAATGAACTGCCAGAATAATTGTCCACGTAAACTGCCAAGTACTTTCCGGATACCAATTTCCTTTGACCGGTTAAGCGCCTGCGCTGTGGCGAGGTTGATGAAATTTACACAAGCCGTGATAATCAAAAATGCACCGATAAAAAATAACGCCCATAAATATTTTTTATCTGTATAGCCACCAAGATCGGGATTAAAATGTACATCCGCCAATGGCTGCAACCTGAACCGCCAAACGGTAAGATCCCTGCCGGTATAATATTTTTGAACCACTTTTTTTAATTCCGTATTTACCGCTGCTACCGTTACGCCAGGCTTTAATAAAGTAAACACCTGGCTGCCACTATATACACCACCCCAACTGCTATCGCCGGCCAGCCACGAATTGTGATCTTTCAAGTTTTGATAACTAAGATAGATCTCCTGCGGTCTGTCGGTATTGGCAGGTATATCTTTTAAAATACCCGTGATACTAAAGTTAATACTGTTATTGAGCCTGATATTTTTCCCAATAGCATCTGTGGTACCGAAATATTTTTTTGCCAGTTTTTCAGAAATGATGGCTGAATTTGGATTGCTCAATACCCGATGCTGATCGCCCTTTACCAACGGAAAATTCATGATATCAAAAAATGCAGGCTCCGCATATACGACCCCGTTTTCTTCATTGAATTTCTTCACCTCTTTCTCACCTGGTAATGAGATGAGTGTATTTCGGTAATCAATTACCCGGGCTGTTTTTTCTGCAAATGTAAATTCGGAGCGAACAGCCTTACCTAATGGAGAAGGTACAGCACCAGAGTAATTCGTCTGCACATCATGCCATTCGGTAACTACCCGGTAAACCCTGTCCTTGTTTTGATGAAAATTATCAAAGCTGAGGTGATAGTTTACCAAAACAAAAATCAATATAGCGCAGGCAATACCTAAAGACAGGCCGACAACATTGATCAATGCATAACTTTTATTACGCTTTAAATTTCGCCAGGCGATTTTGAAATAGTTTTTAATCATTGTCTGTACTATGATTTTTTGGATGAAATGATTGTATGATTGTGCTTCTTTTAGATAATGAGAAATTAGCCCCATCTCCGCCGCGGCGGAGAGTTCTTC
>JANPIJ010000313.1:0-17493 GCA_031424955.1 Ferruginibacter sp.
ATCACCAAAAATGAAAAGTGAATTCAAACGCTTTGGGCTTGAGAAAGCAGGAACACTTACGGCAGTTTTAGAATTATTGGGTGCAGTGGGGCTGCTGGTAGGTTTAAAGTTCCATCTTATTTTATTGATTTCCGCAGGAGGCTTAGCAATATTAATGTTTTTAGGTGTTGCAATCAGGATAAAAGTTAAAGATAGCCTTTGGATATCATTACCTGCCTTGTTTTTTATGTTACTAAATTCATACATTTTTTTCATGTCGCTGTCGTATACTAAATAATCTGTTTGTGCAATTGTCTGGCTGGTTAACCTGGAGAAACACCGCTTATAAAATAAAATCGTAAGTTCGTTTTAAATTCATTAATTACATTGTTCATTTAGGTAATTTAAAAACCAATAACATTATGTTTCAAAAGTTTACAACAACAGATAAATTATTATTTATCTCAGCATTTCTTTCGCTTATTTTTTCCGAAATATTGTATTTCAAAGGAGAAGCAAACGCCGCCATATTTATTGGCATTTGGGTGCCTTCCATACTGGCATTTGGAATTTATTTAAAACTTATAAACAACAAGAAAAATGACTGAAATAATACCATATTTTGCCGGCCTCATTACACTACTATTCGCCACAGGTTTTTTATTGGCACTAAGAGAAATGAGAAAACAAAAATCCTAAATGCTACCAGGGATTAGAAAAATATTGAGCTCTTCAAATCAGGCAGAACCGTAAAAAAATAACAGAAATAGAAAATAGTGTAACATGATTTGACAATACACTTATTTTTGATTTTAGCGTTACAAAAAATATTGACCTGACAGCACAAGGGTATGCACATACTAAAGCATTAGCAAAAGTCAGGGCTGGACATTGAAAATTGTACAGCAGCAACATGGCTGCGGTGGTTAGGGGCTGGACTCATTCTATTATGCTTATCGTTAAATTTATCCTTTCATTTCTAAAAAACATTTCCACCGGGCTGGACCAGCAACGAATCCCTGCACTGGTCCATACAGGTTTTTCATAATTGCTGGCGATGCCCGACGGGGAAATTTTTTCCCATTGCAACGCTCCAAACTTGTTATACTTACGGGTATAAATATTCTGGGATTGGATATAGCCCGTTACAAATACATTATCCGAACTGTCACGCACAATCGTGCAGCCGGTTTTGGCAATATTATCGGCCGGCCTTATCCAATCGGTGGAATATTGTGACAATAAATTTGCTGATAGCAGCATAAAAAACATTGATAGTAAATGTATCTTTTTCATATCGTGATTGTTTAAATAATTAAGTCATGTTGCAAAATATCCTGTTGCTTTTATGCTTTTCATGAAGATCATATGAGTACTACTTGCATAAAAATAAAACTGAGTAAACAGGTAAACTATCTTCTCCAATATGTACAAACATTTACTAAACAATTGTTCATTTAATTTCCATTAAAGCTGATTAAAGGATAGTTAAATTCAGAAAGCAGTTCTTCCTGTTTTATTAAACAGGAAGAATTGCCATTAACTATTTTTAATTGATCACAACTTTTATAACCTCTACAATATCCCCGTTATGTAGTTGAACTACATACAAGCCCTTTGTTAACTTATCAGTTGGGATCCTTGTTATGTAACTATTGATTTGCTTTGAATATACTTTTTGCCCTAGAGGTGAAATGATGTCCAGCCTAAACGGCAGCGTATAAGTATTGGGTACCTTCAGATTCATTTCATCAACAGCCGGATTTGGGAACAGTTGTACTTTTTGTTCCTGAATGGCCACTTTGCTGATGCTGTTACAAACCGCTACAGCATTGGCTTTATTGCTCCAGGAAGAAACACCGGCTGTATTCTTACACCTCACCCTGTAATAATATCGCCTGTTATTCCTTAATCCACTGTTACTGTAGGTTGTAGTGTTAGCACCCAGGGTTGCAATAATGCTGTAAGTACCATTTATGCTGGTAGCCCGGCTTATTTCAAAGGCCGTTTCATTATTTGAATTATCCGTCCACAAAAGATTGATTTGATTGCAACCTGCTGCTACTGCAGAAAGGTTAGTTGGAGCAGCAGGAATTGTTAGTGGAGGAAGTGCAACTGTTGTAGCATTTGCAGTATTACTCCATGCAGAAACTGCATTTGCATTGGCAGCCTGTACACGGTAATAATAAGTAGTTGAATTTGGCAAATCTGTATTGATATAAGTTATACTGTTAGCGGCTAAAGTAGCTATCGTAACAAAATTAGTACTAGCACTCAATGATCGTTGAACAATATAACTTGTTTCGTTGCTGGCATTATCTGCCCAGTTCAGGTTGATGGTAGTTCCGTTTGCGGTAGCCGTTAGGTTGGTTGGTGCGGCTACTGTAGCCACTGTACCTTGTATAAACCTAGCAGTGGTGCCACCAGTTACAAAAATGCTGTTGTCGGTGCCAAAAACAAAGTTGGTGGGATAGCCACTGGATGTCAATCCTGTCCATGCTGTGGTGCCATCATTGTTAACTTTACAGATGCCCATCTGGCTCATCGTACTGCCGGCAACATAGGCAGCGTTTGTTGCGTCGAGTTTTAATTCAGCATGTGCCAGCAACGAAACAGCAGCACCATCAGCATCCAGGTTTTGCCAAAGCATATTGCCAATGGCATCATGTTTTATAAAAGCAGTTCCATACCCTGCGGCAGGGTATCCGCTCACTACCGGATTATGATCATTACCAACTTCAACTTTATTGCCATTGAACGTAATAGATTGTGCCCATGTAATTGCCGCGGAGGGCGAGAGTTTTTTAATAGCGCTCCTGCCACCAGCAACCAGTGATTCTCCATTGATGATATAAGTGTTTCCGAAAGCATCCCCGGCTGCATCACCCATACCAATACTGAAGATCCCCGGCAAATTCCAGACAAGATTACCATTGAAATCAATTTTTGAAAAAGAATTAATGCTTGCGGTAATACCTCTTTTTATCAATAAAATATTATTGTCGGGAGTAAATTTAAAATTCATTGGTGCACCACCGCCTGCATCAAAATAATTCCACACAGTAGCACCAGCCGAATTGACTTTTTTCACTTTGGTAACCTGCCCATTCGGCCCCGTTCCAATGCCCAGTACATAAATATTGTTGCTGGCATCTACCAGGCATTTCCGGGTAGAAGAACCATCAAAAGAGCTTTCATACACTACACGCCACAGCAAAGTACCGGAAGGATTATATTTCATTAAAATACTTGCTGCGTTTACAGGATTAGAATAGCCCGAACGGATGGTGCCGGATACAAGAATATTTCCAGCATTGTCGGTTGCTACCCATGTGGCTACTTCGTGTGTGGTGAGGTCGGTATTATTATAGGGCACTTCCCAAATGATATTTCCGGAGGCATCTCTTTTGGTTAAAGTAATATCTCCGCCGGTATTATAATCCCAGTTTGCTGTATACACATTATTGACTGCATCCCTTGCTACAGCTACTCCCCCGGGATAATTGAACCAACTAACTGTTACTTGTGAAAATAACATCGTACTGATCAGCAGCAGTAGTGCGGTTAAAATGCTTTTCATATACTTAATTTTATTTGCTTACAAATTTTAATTCCTCTATCCGTAGAGGTAATAACCAGCAGAATGAAAACTGAAAACTTAAAACCTGAAGGATCAACTGATCGGGGTTCAGCAAGAAAGAATAAGGAGATAAGTTTTAAATTCTCATTTATACCACAAAGTTATTTTCGGAA
Source organism: Ferruginibacter sp. (assembly GCA_031424955.1). Taxonomy (GTDB): domain Bacteria; phylum Bacteroidota; class Bacteroidia; order Chitinophagales; family Chitinophagaceae; genus Ferruginibacter. Next base: position 3,733 of record JANPIJ010000313.1, read on the forward strand.
ACTCTATTTTTCATGTGACCAAAGTCACCCGTTAATAAATTTCTATGCCATCAGAATGCTGTTTTAGTTTTTTGAGATGTTCCAGCTTTTTTATCAACCGGCTTACAACTTCTCTTGCAGTACCCAAATCTTTTGCAATTTCTTTGTGGGAAATTTTGATAGGATTTTTACCGGTCATGATTTTTTTCTCTTTTAAGTAGTCTGCTAAGCGCTTTTTGAGCTTATCAAAAAGAAGGTGGTTAACTGTCTCTATCAATTCTGTGTATCGTTGATCGTATTGCTGATAAAATAAACGGTTAATAACGGGATATTGCAGAATCCATTCGTTTAGTTTATCACAAGGCAATAAAATAGCACTTGTATATTCTGTAGTAATGGCAAAAACTTTGCTCTTTTCATTTTTTAGACAAGCTGAAAAAGACATTACACAACTTTCACCCGGCTGGATATAATAGAGTAAGATTTCTTTGCTGTCCTCACCTGCAAACACTTTTACCATTCCTTCCAAAACTATAGGTACCACCTTTATATATTGCCCTTCTTTAATCAGTTCGGCATTTTCAGGAAATTCCATGATGGAAGCACCTTCCAGTATTTGATCCATTACGTGTTTGCCGAAGCGCTGGAAAAGGTTTTCTAATACTTTTGTGTAGTTCATTTTGTAAATATTAAAAGGCATGGATGAAGGCATTTCAAATCTCATTACCGGATTTCAATAATGCAAACTAAACACCTGCAGTTAATATTTACATTATAGATTACCCGGTAAGCATATTTTACTTTTAATCAAAATTTTTAGAGGAGGAGTTTTTTACAAAAATAGTCAGGTCTTTTATTTGACGAATGATTGATGTTTGTTAAATGAATGATTGATATCAGGAATCAAATAATTGAGACTGGAAATATTTTAGCAGCTCTTTATGAAATGACTGCAGGCAACAAATGCATACCCGCAAGTGCGGGCTGGACATTGAAACTTGTACGGCAAAAACATGGCAGCAGCGGTTAGGGATTGGACTCCTTCTAATAATTCTTACTTAAATTCATAATCACTTTTCTTTTCAGCATTGCCACCGGGCTGGATCAGATATGAATTCCCTGCCCTGTTTGTATGCAAAACGTTACATGCCAGCTTAATTTGACATGTCGTACTTTTTAACTTGTGGTCCGACGGCTCTAAGATTTTAATTGCTTTCGTTGTGAGATCAGTATTATTTTCCAAGGGCAGCAAAAACTATTTGCGAAAAGAAAAACATGAGCATAACAGCTTTACGTTTTTAAACTACAGTTTTCAGCCATGCAGCAATCCTAATTCTTTTGGAACGCACAACAAGTTTGAAGTAAGAAAGCGATCGTAAACCAATACGAAAGCTATGTGCAAATAAATACGGGTGCTGTTTGTTCACTGACAGAAGGGAATTAAATATTGACTGAATAACAAGAGTCCGCCGAGGCGGAGAGACTTTCACGTCCGGCCCTGTGAGCGGCTAAAGTTGAAATACTTTTGTCTACTCGCCTCTTTCTAATGAGTTTTTCGGTAATTTTATAATCATCATCCTTATAAGCATTTCCACCGGGCAGGACGGCAATTATTAATTCCAACTTTATTTTGTATATCGATTATTGATAAATAGAGAATTTGATAAAAATGAAATACTTTAAATTATTCGGTTTATTTATTAAGATAAGTTATAAATACATTGTTATTGCAATTTGGGTTATTGGAGTTTTCGCTTCTTGCAATACATTAGAGAAAGCTTCCCTTCATGGTTTAAACAGTGGATATTATAAATTGAAATCTGATAATAAAAACACCCGGAATGTTTATTTAGATGTTACAGATGAAAAGATAGATGTATATCCTCACATAAAACGACAACCGGATAAAAAACAATTTTTGACTATCCCATTAAATATAACGGACAGTCTTATACTTAACCCGATTATTTTTAAGAAGCAAAGTCTTGACGTTGATATCACTTCAATTGTTTTAAAATTCCGCCCATCTGTTTACGGGTTAACTGCACACTTGACCACAGACCTAAATATGGCTTTGTATGTTGGTTGGAGGTATGACTACTACCATATAATGAGCAAAAAGGATCCACTGGGCAGGAGTTATAATAAAATTAGTAACCGGGGATACGACTTTGGGTTTTTTGCAGGTCCGGGTGCTACACTAATCAGTCCCTTTACCACCCAGAATAAGAGGACCGATGAATACGGTGGAATGATAATTCAGACAGGAATTGCTGATTTTATAGAATCAAACGTAGCTAGTTTTGGATTAGCTATAGGATATGATTATCTTCTGAATCCTGACAGAAAGATATGATTATACAATAATAAACTATGGGTAGGATTTATCGTGGGTATTGCATTGAACTAAACAAGTTTTGATAATAAAATCATATAGAAAAATTTTAATAACGAATGAATATAATTGGCCATAACAGCGCATTTGCAATAGGCGGGGTTTGGTGCATTGCAGACAGTTTTGTGGTAGCCGATAGTTCAGTTCTTCGCATCAACATTTGTGGTGAAAAGCCCGCCCATCAAAAATCTGTAAACCGTTAGCGTCATGCTTCTGAGGCAAACTCCGAAATAAAGATGCTTCCTAAAAAATTTAAAAAAATGAAATCAAAAACATTTTTGAAGCTATGGGTCTTGATAGTTTTGCTAATTCAAATATCTTGTACCAAAGAAAACGACCCACTTGTAAAACAAGAACCTCCAATAACGCTGCCAAATATGTTAGCGTGCCATCGTACTACATCCTGGGATTCATTAACAGTCCATACTAAACTACTTGGAAAATGGGAATGGGAATATATTCAATGTTACTGGAATCCCGAAGACGGTAATTATAAAGATTTCCAAGGCTTATCGATCGAATTTAAACCTGATAATACTTTGGAAGTTAAAGTAAATGGACAAACAACTCAAACGCCAAAATGGGAAGTGGTAAAATTAAACGATGGCAATTATAGTATTCATGTGAACCCGGTTGTGCTTCAATTACCCGGACGAATTTTATTTTGTACTGAAAGAGTTTTATTCAATGATAGTTACGTAGATGGATGTGATAATTATTTCAAAAAGAAAGACTGATAGTATCTTTTGAAACTGAATTTTATTTTGAATGAATTGTCGTTTTATGGGAACCCTCTTTCAATCGTTGATTAAATGACAACTCTTTTGCAGGTTAGAAAAACTCGAACGCACAACGCGTTGCCAAAAGTCAAGACTGGACTTATGATTGAAGAGCCGAACAGAATAAATGACTTCATGTGTTCAAAATAATCTATTATGCCTCAGTTTTCGGTGGTTTTACAATCGTTTTACATATCTTTTACAACTTTTTACTACAAAAAAGCTTCAGGATAGTTGGCGCCCGATATCTTCGCTTTATTGTTTCACCCAATCAATTAAAGTCATGAGTATCATCCTTCACCTTGCATTTTTGCTCCTTTTTCAATTTTCATTTGCCTTTGATAAGGGGTTTAATTTACTACAGTCATTTCCACAATTGGATAGTCAGCGAACACAAAAAAGAGTTAAGGCTGCAGCTGAAAACATCATTTTTAAATCTACAGATGGGGGAAAGACATGGCAGGACATTGGCAAAAGGCTGCCAGAAAATCTGGAGAGGGAAGTTGTGCAGGTAGATCCCCAGGTGGGTAGAATTGAGGACTTTGCAAATTACAATGGCCTTTATTTACTTGCCGGAAATGGCCTATATTACAATGAATCAAATTCCACTACTTCTTTTTGGAAAAAAGAGATCTTCCCTGACAAAATGGGCAGCATTGCCTCTGGCAAGACCGGGATATTGGCATACAATTACGGGGGGCAAATTGTACAGAAAACAAAAGGAGCAAATGTATGGTCTCCCATCTACACGAATATTAAAGTGAGGGTACGCACAGTTTTTGAAACTGACGGAGGTGCAGTTTTCATCGGCTCCGACAACGGCCTTTATAAATCCACTAACAGCGGAAAAACATGGAAACATGTCCATGCTGGAGGCTCAAAATTGGTAGAGTCGAATGGTGTACTATTGGCAACCAGCACGAGAGGGATCATAAGATCGGCCGATGATGGAGAAAACTGGGCGTTGGTGATCAGTGAGGGCGGCGTGGGCATCGATGTAGCACGTATCCAAGGTGGATTTGCTACTATCACGTTCAATACAGAGTCGAATACAAGAAGAGTGCGATCATCCTACGACGGCGGTAAAACCTGGCAACCCATTGACGCAGGCCTTCCGGCAAGCTCCTCCATTGCCTCCATTATCCAGGTGGGTGAAAATTTCTTTTGTGGTCATCCTGCAGGTATTTTCAGATCATCAGACAAGGGGAAAACATGGAAACTGTTACTTCCTTCTATAGAAGGTAAGGTCTTCAATTTATCTGTTTCAGGCAACGTGATTTATGCCATACCCAGAGATGGAGGATGTTGAAAATTAATGTTAAGAACATTCGCAATCTTTAAGCAAGCTATTCAAGACAAAAACCAATCAATCACCATTGGGATTTAGACAGTCATTTAATTGACAAAGGAAATACGATGACGACTAAAACCACTACAGCTAACATTAACAACAATAGCCGCAAGTCCCCGCAAAAAAGCCCCGCATTAAATAAACAATTAATGAAGATTAGACAAGAAGCAAATTCATTACAACTGTTAAGGTGCCGGTCACATTCCGGTTGCTATAAATTCCGCAGAATATTTTTTTTCCAACAGTATAAAAAAATCTATTTTTATCTGGAAATGTCTACCACATATGCTTTCAGTTTCAAAACAGCTTTTGATAGCCTGTCTTGCTATGACTTCGCTGGCACATGCGCAGGTACCTGCTTTGCTTAAAGATATTCGATTGGGAACCGGCAACTCCAACCCCGGCGAACTGACCGTTATTGGCAACACGGTTTTTTTTGAGGCCAACGATAACGTGAACGGTTCTACACTATGGAAAACGGATGGCACCCCCGATGGTACTGTGATGGTGGTGCCCCCCGGTATGGGTACCATGCCACTAAGCCCTCTTAATTTCAAAGCCGTTGGTAACCTGCTCTATTTTGCTGCTTCCACCGCAGCAGCGGGCAGGGAGCTTTGGCGTTCCGACGGAACCGTTGCAGGCACTTATATGGTGATCGATCTTAATCCCGGGTTTGCCGGGGGCGGAGCTGGTAGCATTTTTGGGATCAATGGAACTGTTTTCTTTACCGGCTCTAACGGAACAACCGGGTCGGAACTGCATAAAACGGATGGTACTGCAGCGGGAACGGTGTTGCTAAAAGACATCAACCCCGGAGCGGTCACTTCCCAGATCGAAAACATGACCAACCTGAATGGCACACTTATTTTTTCGGCTGCCGGAAGCACCAATGCCAGTAACCAGCAAACGGATTTCGAACTTTGGAAAAGCGATGGAACAGCAGCAGGTACCGTACGTGTAAAAGACATTAATGCCGGCGTTGCAAACGGTAGTCCACAAGCATTGGTAGCAATGAACGGAGCCGTTTATTTCAGAGCCACCAATACAACAAATGGTCTCGAACTCTGGAAATCGGACGGAACTGAAGCAGGTACAATAATGGTAAAAGACATTAACCCCAATGCCGCCAGCAGTACGCCGCAGTATTTACATGCACACAATGGCTATGTTTATTTTTCTGCTATCGATCCAACCAATGGCAACGAACTCTGGCGAAGTGACGGCACGGCAGGTGGCACCGTACTGGTGAAGAATATTTACAGCGGCAGTACCGGTAGCCATCCCAGCAATTTCTATTCTCTTGGCGACACTTTATTGTTCAGGGCTTCCAACAATGCGGCTGGTATTGAGCTTTGGAAAACCGATGGCACAAATGCAGGAACCGTTTTAGTGAAAGACATCTACCCGGGTTCTATCGGCAGCAATCCGATGGATTTTGCAACATTTGGCGATACTGCCTATTTCCAGGCTAGCGGGGGCAGCGCCGTCAACTCCGAGATATTTAAAACCAACGGAACAACCGATGGCACCGCCCTGGCCGCGGAACTGGTGCCCGGCGCCGGCGGTTCATTTCCCGGGCAACTGTTATTCCTTGGCGATAAGCTGATTTTTGTTGCCAATACTGCCGCCACCGGAACCGAAATTTTTGTGATGCCTTTAAGCAGTTCGCCAGCCGTTGTAAGCTGGACAGGAAATGTGAGTACTGCCTGGGAAGACCCTGCCAATTGGGAACCCATGCAGTTGCCCGGAAGCAACAGTGAAGTGGTCATTCCCTCTGGGCGGCCAAGGTACCCCATAGTAGCAGCCAATACACAAGTACGAAAACTTAATTGCGAACCGGGCGCATCTTTTACGGTAGCTGCAGGTATTTCATTTAAGGTGCTGCAATAAACATTGTTGAATAACTGATCTGTCCCGCCATCGCTTCGTAGGGATCCTGCGGGCTCCCCAAAACAATAGTAACGACCGGTTTAGAAGGAAAATAAATCAAAGCCGGAAAAATGAAGACAAGGTTTAGTCTATATCAATGGTAGATTCATTGATGAAAACAGGAATTACCGAAAGGGACAAAAGGGTTCGTGCATTTGGGGCTTTACAGAACTGCAATCATCGGCCTTGCATTTCCAGGCGTTGGTTTCGGCAGACGGCACCTGGTAGCTATCGGTGCTGCCGGGCATTCGTTCTAAACTTCGGCTTTTAGCTATAAATTTAGCTTCAGTTCCGGGCAGACAGTTCGTCAATTCCCAACTGCACAAAATAAGGAACGCTCTGCGTGATGCCTGGGCGACATTGCGGAATTGAAACGGGTTGCAAAAATTAGCTATAAAAAGAAACGACTAACATAAAAAGATATTTGTGTTCAACTTTCCAACAGCAAAACCCGGGGATGTAACTGCAATAACAATTACATCTGCTGACTTAGAAAAATCTTTACAGTATTACAAACAACTGGGCTTTGCTGAATTGTTTCGTGCCGACTTCCCATTTTCCTGGATACAAATTTCCGATGGAGCATTACTCATCATGCTGAGGCGAGTTTTTCCGAACCCACCATTACTTTTTTTTGCATCTGACATGAAAGCAAAAATTGAAAAGCTAAAAAATGAGGGATTGAATTATTTTTCTGAAAGTGGAGAAAGTAGTATTGTGCTGACGACTCCTGAAAAGCAGAAAATTAATCTTTTCAGGTTAGGCATGTGATAATATCAAATCGGTACAGTTTCATAGACACCCCAACCATTAACCATCAACCTTCAACCATCAACCATCAACCATCAACCTTCAACCTTCAACCATCAACCTTCAACTTTACACCTTCTCCCAGCAACGGGTAGCCGCATTATATTCTTTGATCACTCTTGCCGGGTTGCCAACCGCTACGCTGTATGGGGGTACATTTTTGGTAACCACTGCTCCGCCCGCTACCACGCTGTGCTTACCAATAGTAACACCTGCTGTAATTACCACGTTGGCGCCAATCCAGCAATCGTCTTCAATGGTAATAGCCGCCACTGTTTCGCCCTGCAGGTATATCGGTATATCAATATTGGTATAATTATGATTTAGTCCGCTCATTACAATGTTTTGGGCCAGTATCACATTGTTGCCGATGGTAACCGGGCCAATCACTACGTTGCCCATTCCAATTCTTGAATTGTTGCCGATATGTACCGGCCCCACACCGTTATTGATGGTTGCAAAATCTTCTACCGTACTGTAATCGCCCAGGGTAAATGGTTGAAAGGGCAATACATCTACCCGTGTACGCCGGCAAATGACCGAACCTTTTCCCTTTGTGTGGTAAAACGGATTTACCAGCCATTTTACCCAGCTACGCGGCCTCGCCTGGTGCGTTGGTACCAGGCACCAGTGTACGAATTTTTTTAGTGAAGGATTGGATTTAATCGTATGCACAACAGACATATATCGCAGTTATTTTTTAAGGAGATGTTTTTTGATGCGGAGGTTCAGGGCTTTGGCAAGTCCCCCATCCATTTGAATACGCCTGTCGCTGGTCCATACTCTTGCGTCGATATCGTGGACCGCTGTTATTTTTCCCCCTGCCTGTTGAAGACGGAGCGCCATCATGCCGTCTTCGGTTGCATTTCCTTCCGCTACTCCTGCTGCGCCCCTGCCAATGCGTTGGGTTTCTATATCATACCCGTTTACATCGATACCTTTTTGACGAACAAAGCCACAATTAAAACCTAATACGTTCAGGAATGGTGCAGTCTTTTCTTTTTTTCGGATAATGATGCCACTCATCAGCTCGTAGCAGCCGTATTGCCACCTGGGAGTATGGGTGCCCGGCAAAAATGAATAACTGCCATGCACGCAATATGTTTTTTCATCCTCCAGCATGGCCCTGGTCATCGCACTGATCCAGCCCGGCGGATACAACGTATCACTGTCGCCGGTTAAAATAAATTTCCCCCTCGCATTGTGGAGGCCGCAGGTTCGGGCATTTCCAACTCCCTGTTTGGTTTCCAGCAATGTTTTTACGCCCAACTGCTTCAACAGGGCGGCAGTACCGTCAGTTGAATTATTGTCCACTACTATCAATTCTGTTTCATAATCCGTATTGGAATTGGCCAGCGAAAGCAGGGTATGCAATATGCCTTCTTCTTCGTTCCAGGCGGGGATCACTACACTAACCAATGGATTTCGTGGGCTGAACCTGGCAAGTTTTTGTTTTAAAAGTGCCACTTCTTTATCCGGGTATTCCTTTATCCGAACTGGTTTTTGCAATATCTGCGATACCCAGGAGGGCAGACTTAAGTTGATCATACAATTATGCTTGTGAATTTGGTGCACAAATTTGTTGTGGTATTAGGTTAAATCATAAGTTGACTCACTGTTATTTTATTACGCGAATTTTATGCTTCGTAAACAGTATTGTATATTAAACACCTTAATTAAAATTAAATTGTAAGGATGGGCCGGTAAGTGCAGAAAAATGTCAAAACTATCCTTTCCCGGGATGCAATTTATTAGTAAGAACATCGTTATGCTGTTAACGGGTGATATCTTATTGCCTGTATTACCTGTTTTCCACCCTTACAAGCAGTTATTTATGAGTTGGATTGAAATTAGTTTTTGGGCCTCCTTTAGCATTGTTTTTTATGCCTTCCTTGGGTATGGAATTGTCCTTTACATCATGGTAAGGATAAAGCGCTTCACAAATCCGGCACTCAAAAATACCGCCGCTCCATTTGAACCTGCGGTTACCCTGGTGATTCCCTGCTTTAACGAGGTGGATATACTGGCAGGTAAAATTGCCAATTGCAAACAGTTGGAATATCCTTCGGAAAAACTGACCATTGTTTTTATAACAGACGGCTCTACTGATAAAAGTGAAAAGCTATTAAGAACCTGGCCCGAAATACAGGTATTACATGAAGACCGGCGTGCCGGTAAAACCGCTGCTGAAAACCGGGCGATGAAATTTGTAAAAACTCCTTTTGTAATATTTTCTGATGCCAATACCATGCTGAATAAAGCAGCCGTTAGAAATATCGTGCAGCATTTTGCAGATGATAAAACAGGATGTGTATCGGGAGAAAAAAGAATTATCAATGACAAAGCCGATAGCGCAAGTGCTGCCGGCGAAGGCATTTACTGGAAATACGAATCCCTGTTAAAAAAACTGGATTCAGAATTATACTCGGCAGTAGGCGCTGCGGGAGAATTAGTGGCATTCAGGACTACATTGTACCAGGATTTACCGGAAGACACTTTGCTGGATGATTTTATGCAATCTATGCAGATAGCTGCAGCCGGTTACAAGATTGTATATGAGCCGGAAGCCTATGCAGTGGAGACAGCCTCTACCAATGTATTGGAAGAGTTGAAAAGGAAAGTGCGTATTTGTGCAGGCGGTTGGCAGTCAATCAGCCGCCTTTCGGGCAAGTTAAGTTTGCGTAGAACACCGCTATTGTTTTTTCAGTATGTATCACACCGCGTATTAAGATGGACCATCACTCCCTTTCTGTTAATAGCAATGTTTATTTTAAATATATGGATGGGGATGGATGGAAATGAGTTTTACCAGTTATTGATGGCAGCCCAGGTAATTTTTTACAGTGCTGCCCTGGTGGGATTTGCGTTGGAAAACAGGAAACTGAGGTTTAAACCGTTATTTGTACCGTACTATTTTTGTATTATGAATTACGCCGTACTTGCGGGTTTGCAACGGTTTTTATCAGGCGGGCAAAAGGCAACCTGGGATAAGGCGGCAAGAAAAGTAATGGCACTTCATTCTGAATAACCTGTAATGATGAGAAAAAAATCCGCGGGAGATCCAAAAATCCCGGTAAATTTTTTACAAGACGGCCGGCAATCCAATTAATAAAACAACCATGAAAAACTACCAATATAATGGTGTTGTGAAGTATACCGTCTCAGGGTTCATCCTGGGTTTAGTACTGATTACAATTGGCCTCATATTGAATTACCGCAATGGCTTCCAGGGCCCCTGGTTCCATATCTTCGACTATTCCCCGGATTTCGCCGTACTCATTTTTACTCCCCTTATTTTAAGTGTACTGTTTTGTTTTATCGGTACCCGGAGAGAGCAACTGGTTTTATTTAACCAGCAAATGAAACACAATTTATCGCAGGAGCAAACAATCAATTCCGCTTCGGATCAGCAAATAAAATTATTGGCCAAGGTAGTTGCGCAGGTGAATGAATCCATTGTTATTTCGGATGGGAGGGGCAGGGTGCAATGGATAAATGAAGGCTTTACGAAAACAAACGGGTACACGCTGGATGAAGTGATTGGCAGGAACCTGGATAGCATCCTGCATGGGCCGCTTACCAACAAGGAAGTAGCAAAATCAGCGGCTGAGAAATTGATCAGGGGAGAAGCGGTGGTGGAAGAACTGTTGTGTTATCACAAAAATGGCAGTTCCTGCTGGCTCTCCATGAGCATCAAACCCATTTGTGACGATACCGGCGAAATCATTCATTACATATCTATTCAGAATAATATTACGGGCAGAAAGGAAAAGGAAATAGCTATTGAAAATTTATATAAAGAAGTGGCTGATTATAAATTCGCGTTAGACGAATCAGCCATTGTCATCATATTTAATATTGAAGGAAAGATTGTACATGTAAACAAAAAATTCTGTGAAATAAATGATTTACCCCAGGAAGATTTATTAGGAAATGATTACCGCTCCATCAGCAAAAGTTTGAGAGATAAAAAGATTGTGAAGCCAATCTGGGAATCATTAATGGAGGGCAGGTCGTGGAAAGGGGAGCTGGTAAACCGCAATAAAAGCGGTAAAACATATTGGGTGGATACTACGATTGTTCCCCTGTTGGATGGGGATGGAAAGCCATACCAGTTCCTGGCGATACAGCAGGATATTACCGAAAGAAAAGAACTGGAAAATCAATTGCTGAACAATAAAAACAAATTGCGGCAGGCAATGAAAATTGCCAGCATTGGATCATGGGAGAAGGATGCAGCAGGTATCTATTCCATTTCTCCGGAATTAAGGCAGTTGTATCACTTACCAATGGAGGGCGAAATTTCCACTGCGGATGTATTTAAAAACTTACATCCCGATGATGTGGAAAATGTGAAGCAGGGAATGGAGCAAACACGTATCACGCTGCAAAGAACACAGATTGAATACCGGTATCTCATAGGAAATAAGGTACATTATATGGTATCCAACAGTAACCCGATAATAGATGAAAATGGAGAATTTGCCGGGTCATTTGGTACCGTACAGGATATCACAGAAGTAAAATCTTCGGCGCTTGCCTTAAAGAAAAGTGAAGAAGAAAAAGCCGCCGTGCTTAACAATACACAGACAATTATTTGTTTGCATGACCTGAACGGCGTAATACTGGATATTAATCCCGCCGCGGAAAAAATGAGTGGCTTTACTAAAGAAGAAGTTATTGGGCTTAATCTAAAACTCATCGTATCCCCGGAATTCCGGGACGAATTTGATAAATACCTGGTTACCATCAATAACAATGATACCGCACAGGGTACCTTACAGATATTTACCAAATTTGGCACCAAGCGGGTTTGGTTATACCAGAATACCGTGTACGCCAATAACGGTGGTAAGCCTTATGTAATTGCCAGTGCCGTAGATGTTACCGAATCTGTAAAGGCTCAGAATGAAGTGGAAAAACAACAACAGTTTATCCGGCAGATTATTGACAACAGCCCCAATGTAATTTTCATGATGAATGAGCAGGGGCAGATCGTGCTGGCCAATCAAACCTTTGCAAAGTATTATGCCTACCAGGAAACGGATATGCCTTTCGCCCAAAGTCTGTCTCACGGACCGGATGATATTTTCTTAGGCGATGTGGACAGCATCTTTGAAATGGAGGATGGAGAAATGATTCGCCTGGAGGGCAGCCTTAATAATCCTGCAACAGATACCTTATCCTGGTTTAGCATCATCAATAAATGTTTTAAGGAAAGAAATGGTAAAAAGTATATACTTGGCTTTGGTATGGATATTACCGGCAGGCACCAGGTAGAAACAGACCTGATTGCAGCCAATGAAATGGTAGAACGCTCGTTGAAAGTAAAGGACCAGTTTATTTCCAACATGAGCCACGAAATAAGAACACCACTCAATGCAGTAATCGGCTTTACCGATTTACTGGCAGATACCTCTCTCGATGAAGAACAGGCAGGCTTTGTTGATATTGTGAAAACGGCATCTGCCAACCTGCTGGCGCTTATCAATAATATCCTGGATCTTTCCAAAATTGAATCCAGCAACCTCGACCTGGAAAGCCTTCCGATTGATATCACTAAGATCATCAATGACGTGGTGAAAATTCTGGAACCCAAGGCAAAAACCAAAGGTATAGAAGTGCGTACTTTTTTTGATGACAAACTGCCGGTGAAAGTGATGGGTGATCAGTTGCGTTTAACCCAGGTAATGTTTAACCTGATGGGCAATGCGGTAAAGTTTACGGATAGCGGAACAATTGATATTACCTGTAGAAAAGTAAAAGGGTCCGACAGGATGAAAGAGTATATTGCTTTTTCAATTAAAGACACCGGCATAGGCGTAGCGGAAGATAAACAAACAAAAATTTTTGAACGCTTTACGCAGGCTAACACAGATACCCAACGCTTGTACGGCGGTACCGGGCTGGGTTTAAATATCACTAAAAGTATTATTGACTTGTATGGGGGTTCTTTAACCATGGAGAGCCAACCTGGTAAAGGCACCACTTTTCATTTTATATTGCCATTTAAAAAGTTTGTTGAAACACAAAACCTGGTTGAGGTGAAATCATTTGATGGCGATAGTATTTTATCTGTAAATACCAATAACCCCATTCATATTTTACTGGCGGAAGACAATAATGTGAATGCCATGCTGGCTACGCAGGTATTAACCCGAAAAGGGTTTACCATGGTGCATGTTGTAAATGGTGAACTGGCGGTGGAAGCGGTAAAACAACAACAATTTGATGTAATACTGATGGATATTCAAATGCCTGTGATGAACGGGATCAATGCTTCAATAGCCATCCGTAAACTGGAAGGTGAAAAATCTAAAATTCCGATCATCGCTATGACAGCGCATTCACTGCATGGCGAAATGCAGAATTGCTACAATGCGGGTATGAATGGCTATGTAGCCAAGCCTTTTAAACCCAATGATTTATTTAATACCATCATTGAGGCAATAAAAAAGGATGGCGATCATACACCCACTTTCAACGCACATAACGAACTTAAATTAACTGCATAAAAT
>JANPIJ010000314.1:0-2167 GCA_031424955.1 Ferruginibacter sp.
AAATAATCAATATTCAATTTTCAATAATCAATTTTCAAGTGGCTGGTACAAAATAGTTGCTACCACAAAAGATAAATATGGAGAATTGGTTAAAGCCGAAAAGTATATTTACCTGACAGGCAATACCAATGAAAAAATTTACGATGCCGTTAAAGTTGATGTTACAAAAGGGAATGCGGAGCCGGGCGAATCCATTAGCTATAATATCAAAACAGGCTTTGATAATATCTGGCTGATCCATACATTAAGTAAAATGGATATGACAAATATTTTTACTTATAAAACACTCACCAATATACAACCTGCAGCTTTTGTGCAACCAGTTACAGAACAAGACAGGGGCGGCATGGCCATGAGTTATGCTTTTGTAAAACATAATCGTGTTTACAAAGGCAACCAGGGCTTTAATATTCCCTGGAGTAATAAGGATCTGCAGATCAGCTATGAAACTTTCCGGGATAAATTATTGCCAGGTGCCAATGAAAAGTGGAAAGTAAAGATCACCGGTAACAAAGGAGAGAAAGTTGCTGCTGAAATGCTGGCAGGTATGTATGATGCAAGTCTGGACCAGTTTAAACCGCATGGCTGGACAAGACCAAATGTATGGCCGGGATTGTACAATACGATCTATTGGAACATCAATGGATTTGGGAAAGTAAACTCAGATGAATACAGCAGGATGGATCGTGAGTATTTAACTGCTCCCAATAAGTCTTACGATCAGTTGTTGGCTTCCCGCAATAGAGGTTATTATAATGAGGAGACAATGAGTATGAAAACAATGAGTGCACCACCGCCAAGTCCTGTGATGGCTCAATCAAAAATGAATGAAGTTGTTGTTGCCGGGCTTGGGGTTCAAAAGAAAACCAGATCTACTGGCAATAATGAACAGGATATGAGTGGGGCGCCTGATAAGGATGATAGCATAAGTTCAGTTTCGGGTAATCAACCCAAAGCACCGGATGTTCAGATCCGCAAAAACTTTAACGAAACTGCTTTTTTCTTTCCTGATCTGAAAACAGATGCCGAAGGCAATATTGAATTTTCCTTCACAATACCTGAAGCATTAACGAAATGGAAATTTATGACACTGGCTCATACGAGAGATATGGCCACAGCTTACAGCGAAAAAAACATAGTAACGCAAAAGCCATTGATGGTACAGCCAAATGCGCCCCGTTTTATGAGAGAAGGCGATAATATGGAGTTCAGTGCAAAAATTGTGAACCTCAGTGAAAAAGAAGTAACCGGTGTTGCTACACTTGAATTAATCGATGCTGCCACCAACAAACCGGTTGACGGCTGGTTCAAGAATGTTTTTCCTTCGCAATATTTTACTGTAGCAGCAGGACAAAGCCACGCAGTAAAATTTCCGATGGAGATACCTTTCAATTTTAATTCAGCAATGACGTACAGGATCGTTGCAAAAGCGGGTGAATTCTCGGACGGTGAAGAGATGGCCATTCCAATTTTAACCAACCGTACGCTCGTTACTGAAACTATGCCGATCAATCTTCGAGGCGTAAACAGCAAAACTTTTAAATTCGAAAAGCTGCTCAACTCCTCCCCTTCGGTGGGAGGTCGGGAGGGGTCTACCATTACCAATCATGCACTTACAGTCGAATATACCAGCAATCCCGCCTGGTATGCGGTGCAGGCCCTACCCTATCTGATGGATTATCCATACGAATGTGCCGAGCAAACTTTCAACCGGTATTATGCAAATACATTGGCAAGCCATATCAGTCGCTCAATGCCTAAAATTAAAGCGGTTTTTGAGCGTTGGAAAGCTCCCTCTCCTTCGGAGCAATTGAGAGAAACGAAGATTGGGAGCGAAGCTCGGGGGGGTGAGGCCACGGCAATGATGAGCAACCTTGAAAAAAACCAGGAATTAAAATCGGCTTTACTGCAGGAAACCCCATGGGTACTTGAAGCCCAAAACGAAGCACAGCAAAAGAGAAATATTACACTGCTTTTTGATATGGTGCGCATGAGCGCAGAACAGAACAAAGCATTCAACAAACTTAAAGAAATGCAAAGCAGCAACGGTGGTTTTGTTTGGTTTAAAGGCGGAGCAGATGACCGCTACATGACGCAATACATTACTACCGGTATCGGGCACCTAAGAAAACTGAATGCGTTAACCGGAGATAATTATCAAACCATC
>JANPIJ010000315.1:0-11757 GCA_031424955.1 Ferruginibacter sp.
AACCGATGTCTTTTACTTGAGAGGGGTTGGTGACACACCACCCACGGCAGCGGGCCGTGGCGGGTGTCCCCACCCGCCACTTAAACAGCTTATGTAAACGACATTGAATGTTGAATTTACAAAGGTCAGCTTTCAAACGGCAGCCCCATTTGAAAAAGTGAATTGATAATGAGGTATATCAATGTAGGGCTGAGTTTATTCAATTTCGGTAAGCAAAAATCAATACAGGCAATAAAAATAAACAGCAGGTTTAATTCATTTCATTACGAAAAATATGGAAAGGGAAATTTTTCTTGGAGGCAGTAAATTGCTAACTTCAAACAGTGCCATCACAGGGTCATTTGAAGATATTAACGGCGAGTCATTTTACAAAATAGCCAACTATCACCAGATGGATCCGTTTTTTATGACCATCGTAAGTAATTCGGATCATTGGATGTTTATATCCAGCAATGGTGCAGTAACTGCCGGTAGAAAAAATCCGGACAATGCGTTATTCCCCTATTATACGGTTGATAAAATTCAGGATTCGGCGGAAATTTCCGGAAGTAAAACGCTGCTGTTGGTGCATAGAGAAACTGGTAGTTTTTTGTGGGAGCCTTTCTCCGACCGGTACAATGGCATTTATAATATCCAACGCAATATTTACAAAGCTGTGTATGGAAATAAAGTTCTGTTTGAAGAGATCAATAATGATCTCGGCGTTACGTTTTCTTATTTGTGGATGAACAGTGAAAAGTTTGGGTTCATAAAAAAATCCACGGTTGCCAACAACCTTGATGCAGCCTGTAACATTTCTGTGCTGGATGGAATTCAAAATATTTTGCCTGCCGGTATCGACCGTTTGCTGCAACTTTCATACAGCAACCTGGTGGATGCTTACAAAAAAAGCGAATTGGAAAACGGTTATCCTGTTGGCCTGTTTATGCTAAGTTCTGTAATAGTAGACAGAGCGGAGCCCAGCGAAGCATTAAACGCCACCGTAGTATGGTCCGAAGGTATTGACAATGCAAAAATTCTTTTATCCTCCCGCCAGTTAAATAATTTCAGAAAGGGGCTGCCGCTGCAAACTGAAACAGATGTTAGGGCTACAAGAGGAGCTTATTTTATAAATGCAGAAATTAGTCTTTCCGGTAACAGCAAAAAGGTTTGGCATATAGTAGCTGAAGTAAATAAAAATGCAGGCTATATCGCCGGTTTAAAACACTTTATAAACGACACCAGCAACATTGCCCGGGCTTTGATGGATGATGTAAATGATTGTACAAATGGCCTGGTAAATATACTGGCTTCCGCAGATGGCCTGCAACTGACAGCCGATAAGCTAAGTGAAACCAGGCACATGTCAAATGTTTTATTCAATGTAATGCGGGGCGGTATTTTTGATGACAATTATTCCATTTCAAAACAAGACCTGGTCCAGTTTATTTCCGGTGCAAATAAAACCGTTTATTCAAATAACAGCACTTTCCTTGATTCACTGCATTCATTGATTGATTACCCGTCATTACTTAAGGATGCAGCCACTCATGGAGATAAACAGTTAATCCGGTTGTGTTACGAATACCTGCCGCTGGCATTCAGCAGGCGGCATGGCGATCCATCAAGGCCATGGAATCTTTTTTCAATTGAAATGAAAAAGGAAGATGGAAAAAAGAACCTCAATTACCAGGGAAACTGGAGGGATATTTTTCAAAACTGGGAAGCCCTTGCTTTATCATTCCCCTCTTTTACAGAAAGTATGATCTGTAAATTTTTAAATGCCTCCACTGCTGACGGATATAATCCATACCGGATCACACGGGAAGGAATAGACTGGGAAGCACCAGATCCGCATGATCCCTGGGCAAATATTGGTTACTGGGGAGATCATCAGATTATTTATTTGCAGAAATTCCTGGAGATATCAACAAAGTATCATCCGGGTGCATTGGACAAAATGCTTACTGAAAATATTTTTGCCTATGCCAATGTGCCTTACAGAATTAAGCCATACAATGAGTTGGTTAAAAACCCATTTGATACCATTGAATATGATTTTGCTGCAGCAAAAATAGCCGCGGAAAGAGTGGGTAAAACGGGTAGCGATGGAAAATTAATTTGGGATACAACCGGCCAGGTGATGCAGGTAAATTTCCCCGAAAAACTGCTTGCAACACTGTTGGCTAAATTGTCAAATTTTGTTCCCGAGGCAGGTATCTGGTTAAATACACAACGGCCCGAATGGAATGATGCTAACAATGCCCTGGTGGGTAATGGCGTATCAATGGTTACACTGTATTATATCAGAAGGCTACAGGCGTTTTGCCTTGAATTGTTTAGAGAATCAAAGACCATACAAATTGAAGTGTCTGAGGAAATAGCGGAGTTCTTTACCGCCATTAATCATACGTTTATTCAATACAAATCTTTACTCAGCGAAGGAGTATCAGATACCAACCGGAAGTTAATCGTTGACGCTTTGGGAACAGCAGGAAGTAATTACAGGCAAGCAATTTATTCAAACGGGTTTAGCGGGAAAAAGCAATTGATTGCGGTAACGGAGCTTGCAGATTTTTTTGAAATTTCATTATTACACGTCGATCATTCCATACGTAAAAATAAGCGTGCCGATCATTTATATCATG
Organism: Ferruginibacter sp.; assembly: GCA_031424955.1. GTDB lineage: Bacteria > Bacteroidota > Bacteroidia > Chitinophagales > Chitinophagaceae > Ferruginibacter. The sequence goes on from JANPIJ010000315.1 coordinate 2,628, forward strand.
CTTACAACCTGATCACAATAAAAGACGATACCGTTTCTATTCGTCATTTGTACGAAATGCTGGAAGGTCAGGTAGCAGTGTTAAGCGCCGGGGTTTTAAATCCACAGGAAGTAAATGAAGTACTGGATGCATTAAAAAGCAGCGCTATGTTCCGCGAGGATCAATACAGTTATATGTTGTATCCCGACAGGCAGTTGCCCCGGTTTACTGAAAAAAATAATTTGCCTGCTGACCTTGTTGAAAGCAGTGAATTACTTAAACTGCTTATCGCAGATGGTAACAAAGACATCATCTACCAGGATGCAGATGGCATATATCACTTCAACGGCAATTTTAGAAACGCCGCAGATTTGAAACATGGTCTTGATTCGCTACAAGCTTACGCCAGCCTGGTTCAGCAGGATAGAGCACAGGTATTACAGGCTTTTGAAAAAGTATTCGACCACCAGTCGTTCACGGGCCGGTCCGGAACCTTTTACGGTTTTGAAGGACTTGGTTGTATCTATTGGCATATGGTTTCAAAACTGCTGCTGGCAATCAGTGAAAATTATTTCCTGGCCTTACACAACAAAGCAGATGATGTACAGCTTGGAAGAATGGTGCAGCATTATTATGATGTGAGGGCAGGTATTGGCTTAAATAAATCACCGGAATTATTCGGCGCTTTTCCAACGGATGCATATTCTCATACGCCTGGAAACGGTGGAGCAAAGCAACCTGGTATGACGGGGCAGGTGAAGGAGGATATTATTACCCGTTTTGGAGAACTTGGTATTGTAGTTGAGAACGGAAAAATAACATTTAATCCCGGGCTATTACGAAAAACAGAATTCCTTACAGCAGGCAAAGCATTCAACTTTCTTTCCATTCAAAAAGAAAACATCGCCATCAACTTAGCGGCAGACATCCTGGCATTTACCTTTTGCCAGGTACCATTTATATATCATCTGTCCGACCAAAATTTAGTGAGCATTACAAGTGCTGATGGCGCATTGTCGGAAACGAAGGGGCTTGAAATGAATACTTTTCAGAGCAACGAAATATTTAACAGAACGGGGTTGATAAAACAGGTAGACGTTTACCTGTCGCCCCGGCTGGTATAAACAAACAGCAACAAGCAGCAACATTCAACCAACACCTTTTTCTGTAAAAGGAAACCTTGTTGGCGTTTACACATTTAACGATAGCATCAGTTTATTATTAACTCAACGGGTATGAAAATAATTTTCTTTTTACTGATCTTTTGGCGTTTTTCATCTGCTGTTTATTGCCAGTCAGATAAGGTCACCATAAACAATCATACCAATGGCATTACGCTTAAAGTAAACGGTAATGACTTTATGATCAATGGCATGAACTGGGATTATTTTCCTGTAGGAACAAACTATGAATACAACCTTTGGGTTAAAAATGACAGCATCATTCAGCAGGCTTTACACAATGAAATGTTGTTGCTTAAAAATATGGGTGTAAATGCCATTAGGGTTTATACCGGTATTCCTAAAAAATGGATCGAATATATTTATAATAATTATGGAATTTATACCATGCTAAACCATACGTTTGGTCGCTATGGATTAACCGTAAATGGAACATGGGTGCCTCAAACAGATTATGCGGATGCCGGTACCCGTGAATTATTGTTGAAAGAAGTAAGGCAACTGGCAGAACAGTATAAAAACACCAAAGGATTGTTGTTGTTTTTATTAGGCAATGAAAACAATTATGGCCTGGTTTGGGAAGGAGCCGAAACAAAGGATATTCCGGTGGCAGACAGAAAATCTACCAAACAAAAGTGGGCCTTATATAAACTATTTAATGAGGCCGCAGTTGTAATTAAAACGATTGACAAAGCACACCCGGTGGCACTGTGTAACGGCGATTTACAATCCCTTGATTTGATTGCACAGGAATGCACAGCCATTGATATTTTGGGCCTCAATGTTTATCGGGGTATCTCCTTTGGAGATTTATTTGAAAGGGTGAAAAAGGAATATCCTAAACCGGTACTGTTTACAGAATTTGGTGCGGATGCTTTTAACAGCATTTCTCAAAAAGAAAATCAACAGCCACAGGCATATATTCTAAAAGAAAACTGGAAAGAAATTTATGCCAATGCAGCAGGCATGGGTAAAACCGGAAATTGTATCGGGGGATTTACTTTTCAGTTTAGCGATGGCTGGTGGAAATTTGCACAAACAAAAAATTTAAACGTTCACGATGCCAATGCTTCCTGGTCCAATGGTGGATATGGTTTTGACTTTATAAAAGGGAAGAATAATATGAATGAGGAATGGTTTGGTGTGTGTGCAAAAGGACCGGCCGATGCCAAAGGTTTATATCAGTTAATACCCCGTACTGCTTATTATACTTTAAAACAGGTACACCAGTTTAATCCATATACTAATGGAAATAATTTGGCCAAACTTAATAATTATTTTAATAGTATTCAACCGAACAATGCAATCTTAAAAGCTGGTAATGCCAAACCAGCATCTATTGTAAACTCCAAAAAAATTACCGCTCAGCAAATACTGGGAAATTCAAAATACCAGGCAATCTCTTATGGCGGATATCGAACCAACACAAGAGATGTGGAGCCAACTGTTGCCCAAATAACGGAGGACTTGAAAATATTGGCGGCCATGAATATTAAAGTGCTTAGAACCTATAATGTGCATCATAAAGAAATTGGCAATTTATTAAAAGCGATCAGCGCATTAAAGAAAAAGGATGCCGGTTTTGAAATGTATGTGATGTTAGGAGCATGGATAGATTGTAAAAATGCATGGACTGCACTTCCTCCTGTTCACAATGAGGAGAGCAGCCGCAATGCCATTGAAATGAAGGAAGCGGTAAGGTTAACAAATGAGTATCCTGAGATTATAAAAATTATTTCGGTTGGGAATGAAGCCATGGTAAAATGGGCTACAGCTTATTATGTGGAACCATCCATTATTTTGAAATGGGTAAATTATTTGCAGGCTTTGAAGAAGCAAGGGAAATTATCAAACAATGTATGGATAACAAGCTCCGATAATTTTGCCTCATGGGGCGGTGGTGGTAAGGAATACCATGTAGAAGATTTGAAAAAGTTGATAAAAGCGGTCGATTATATTTCTATACATTCCTATCCCATGCACGACACACATTACAATCCTCAATTCTGGGGTATTGTAGAAAAAGAAAAACATTTATCTGAACAGGAAAAAATTAATGCCGCGATGACCAGGGCAAGAGATTATGCGATTGCACAATACAAAGCTGTTTCAAATTATATGAAATCATTGGGAGCAGAAAAGCCAATTCACATAGGTGAAACCGGCTGGGCTACTTCAGCAAACGAACTGTATGGCAATGCCGGTTCAAAAGCAACGGACGAATACAAATCTGCCCTTTATTATAAATTGATGAGAGCATGGTCAAATAGCGAAGGTATCTCTCTTTTTTATTTTGAGGCTTTTGATGAGCAATGGAAAGACAGCAAAAATCCATTGGGTTCAGAAAATCATTTCGGATTAATCAATTTACAATCGCAGGCCAAATATACCATTTGGGACATGGTAGACCAGGGAGTTTTTACGGGCCTGACCCGTAATGGTAAAGCCATCACCAAAACATATAATGGTAATGTAGCAGCCTTAATGCAGGATGTGAAAACTCCTGCCGGATTGATTAAAAAATAATTGGTTATGGGTAATTTAAAATTGATTGCCGGCCTGTTTAAATTTTTAGTAATACCTTTTATTATGGCCTTATCGTGGATGAGTAGTAAAGTATCAAATGATTTGAAAATGGAGGTGTATGAAACTTCTGCCGGGGGTAATGCACTAAAAAAAATCACTGAATTTTCGGTAGGCAAAAACCCTGTAGAGATTGCATTAAATCCGGAAGAAAAATTTCAAACCATTACAGGTTTTGGGGGTTCGTTTACCGAATCTTCGGCGCATTTGCTGTACCGGTTAAGTGCAGCAAATCGTAAAAAAATACTGGAAGCTTATTTTAGTGAGAAGGGTGCTAATTATTCATTAACCCGTACGCATATTAATTCCTGCGATTTTTCTTTAAAACAATATGCCTATGCAATGGAAGAAGGGGACAGGAATTTAGATCATTTTTCTATTGAAGCAGATAAAATAAACAATCTCATACCCATGATCCTGGAAGCGCAATCTGTTTCAAAAAATGGGTTTAAAGTCATTGCTTCTCCCTGGACGGCACCACCGTGGATGAAGGATAACAAAAAATGGATTGGAGGAAAATTGTTACCGGAATACAATGATACCTGGGCCTTATATTTCTCCAGGTATATGGATGCCTATCAAAAAGAAGGGATCCATATATGGGGATTAACTGTAGAAAATGAGCCGCTGGGAAACGGTAATAATTGGGAGAGCATGCTATTTTCTCCCGAAGAAGTGACCGCTTTCGTTCAAAATCATTTGGGGCCAACATTGGCATCCAATGGAAAAGGCCATGTGAAAATATTGGGGTACGACCAAAACAGAGGAGGCTTAAAAGAATGGGTAGATGCCATGTATAAAGATGAGAAAACATCCAGGTATTTTGCAGGCACAGCCATTCACTGGTACGAAAGTACCTATGAAGTATTTCCGGAGGCATTGCAATACGCACATAAAAAAGCACCGGGTAAATACCTGATCCAAACAGAAGCCTGTATCGATTCAGAAATCCCCCATTGGAACGATGATGCCTGGTATTGGCGCAAAGAAGCCACTGATTGGGGTTGGGATTGGGCAAGTGAAAAAGACAAATACCTTCATCCAAAATACGCACCTGTTAACCGCTATGCAACTGACATCATCGGATGCTTAAACAATTGGGTAGATGGCTGGATTGACTGGAATATGGTTTTAGATAAGCAAGGTGGACCTAACTGGTTTAAGAACTGGTGTATCGCACCCGTAATTGCAGATGCAGAAAAGGATGAAGTTTACTTTACACCCCTGTATTATACAATGGCACATTTCAGCAAATTTATAAGGCCGGGAGCTGTAAAAATTGGTTGTACAATCCATCATCCATACCTGGTAGCTACTGCAGTAAAAAATCCTGACAAGACGATTGCTGTAGTTATTTTTAATCCAATCTCAGCAAAACATACAGTAGAAATAAACCTCCACAAAAACATTCAGCTAATTTCCATCAGCCCAAATGCCCTGCAAACAATCATTGTAAAACCGTAAAATCAACTATATGAATCACTCTAAATTCTTTAACGATGTCAAATAATCAATCGAATCCGGCAACATTGGTTCCAATGGGGCAAAAAATTGCATTTGGATTAGGTATGTTAGCCAACCAGATGTTTCCTGCAGCCTTAGGTATTTTTATGGTTGTACTGGTTGAAAATTTAGGAATGCCAACATGGATGTGGGGCATTTTGTTTTTTCTACCCAGGATATTTGACGCCTTTTTTGACCCGATCATGGGATTCATTTCAGACAATACTAAATCGGTTTGGGGAAGGCGTAGGCAATATGTGTTTACAGGAGCCGTCGTTATGGGAATTTCCTTTGTGGTAATGTGGCAGTTGTTTAGAGAAAATGGGGTAAATTATAATTTCTACTTTTTCCTGATATGCTCGTTTGTGTTTTATTTTGGCCTATCTGTTTTTAGCGTTCCTTATGTGGCGATGGGTTATGAAATGAGTGATGATTTTCACGAACGTACCAATATTATGGCCATATCGCAATGGATTGGTCAATGGGCATGGGTAATTGCACCCTGGTTTTGGGTGGTGATGTACGATCCTAAATGGTTTCCCAATGCAGACACGGCCACAAGAACATTGGCGGTTTGGGTAGGTATTTCCTGTATGATCCTCGCAATGATTCCTGCCATCTTTATTAAAAGCAAGTCGACAAAAAATGACCATAGTTTGAAGCCGCTCACTGTTAAAACAGTAGGAGGTAGTTTAAAAGAAATTCTTAATAGTTTCAAAGAAGCTTTTGCCAATAAGCCCTTCCGAAAGCTTTGTATTGCTACATTTTTAATTTTTAATGCCTTTAATACCGTTGCTGGTTTTACATTTTTTATTGTTGTTTACTATCTTTTTAATGGCAATACTGCAGATGCAGGTATCTGGCCTACACTTTTTGGATGTGTAGGTGCTTTAGCTACTACTTTTATAGTAATACCCATAGTGGCGTGGATATCTAAAAAAATGGAGAAAAAGAAAGCATTTTTAATTTGCCAGGGCATATCTGTTTTCGGATACATATTGCTTTGGTTTCTCTTTGTTCCTGGCAAGCCCTATATGTTCCTGTTTGCATTGCCTTTCTTCTCCTTTGGTATCGGAAGTCTGTTTACTTTAATGATGTCGATGACAGCGGATGTTTGCGATATGGATGAGTTGAGTTCAGGTAAGCGCAGGGAAGGAATTTTTGGTGCCATTTATTGGTGGATGGTAAAGTTTGGTTTTGCTATTGCAGGATTATTAACAGGTGTAATCATGTCGCTGGTATCATTTAAAGCAGGTGCGGAAACGCAGACTGAAGGTGCTGTTACCGGTTTGAGGCTTTTTTTCTCCGGTATCCCCATCTTAGGCACGTTGATAGCGATGTGGGTAATGAGTAATTATGATTTGACGGAAGCAAAAGCAAGAGTAATAAAAAAGGAATTAGACGCAAGAAAAGAACAGGTAAACTTAAAATCATTACAGGAACTGGACGCCGGCGTGTAGGGTAAAAATGTGGAGGCAGCAGCACTTTCTAAATTTAATGCAATTCAGAATTGTATTCATTTCCAGGAATAGACAAATAATAATACCATTTTGAAATAGTGCAATACGGCTATCGGTAAATGGTAGGTGGAACTATACCGGCAGGAGAGAATTTGAACGATGTAAAAATGAATAACCGGTATAAAAAGGCATGGCGCTTTTCTCTTTTATCATTGGCTGTATGCCGGCCAAATTATACCATGGAAAGGTAGATGCGGGGGGGGGAATTTTGATTAAAAAGAAATTATTAAATAATAACACTATGTCATTTAGAAGAAAAGAAGATCCGCTTTATCAAATCAGTTTTGATAATAGCAATGAGACTGATTTTACACACGGAATGGATTTTACCGGCAAATCCTCCAAAGAAGTAAACAATCTTTTTGGTGAAATTTTAAACAACGGTATTCACGGATTTTGTTTTAGTTTGTATGAAGACGGACAAAAACCGGGCGACATCATTTCAGAAGCGCAGGTTCGCCGGAGAATGGAAATTATTGCGCCGCATACCAAATGGGTACGCTCATTTTCCTGTACGGAAGGGAATGAATTTATTCCCATCATTGCCCGTGAATTTGGAATTAAAACATTGGTAGGCGCATGGCTGGGCCATGATCCGGAGGTGAATGAAAGAGAAATTGAAGGCTTAATAAAACTTTGTAACGAAGGTTATGTAGATATTGCCGCCGTAGGAAATGAGGTGATGTATCGTAAAGATTTATCCGAAGATGAGTTGCTGGATTTTATCAGCCGGGTAAAAACAGCGATTCCGGGTACCATTCCGGTAGGCTATGTAGATGCCTATTATGAGTTTAGTTTAAAACCACGGATAACGGAAGCCTGTGACGTGATCTTAACCAATTGCTATCCTTATTGGGAAGGCTGCGAATTGGAATATTCATTGGGGCACATGAAACAAATGTACCACCAGGCAATGCATGCTGGCAATGGTAAAAAAGTGATCATAACCGAAACGGGTTGGCCCAGCAAGGGCGAAAGCTTTAAAGGCTCACATCCATCGGAAGAAAATGCAGTAAAATATTTTTTAAATACCCAGCTTTGGTCGAAGGCAGAGGATATTGATATATTTTATTTCTCCTCTTTTGATGAATCCTGGAAAACAGGTGCAGAAGGCGAAGTAGGCGCATATTGGGGTATTTGGGATAAAAATGAAAAATTGAAATATAGTGAACAGCTTTAGCGCATTAAATCTTTCTCCCGGAAGGGCCATCTGTTATTCTGGTTTTAGAGAAGGTCAGCAACCGGGCGGAATTTGCCCTTCGTATGCGGAGGTAAAAGAAGATTTGATTTTACTTCAACCGCACTGGAAATATTTGCGTCTGTACGATTGTGATGAACATGCAGAAACCGTTTTACGGGTAATTGAGCAGGAAAGATTCCCATTACAGGTAATGCTTGGAGCCTACATTGTAGCCGAGATGAACAATTTTGGTTGTCCCTGGGGTGGGGGTATTTACACAGAAGAAGCGTTAGACCAAAACCGCATTCAAAATCTAAATCAAATAAACAAGCTGATTGAATTAGCCAATCAATATCCAACAATAATCTGTACACTTTCTGCCGGTAATGAAGCCTGTGTAGATTGGACAGATCATTATGTATCTGTTTCGGGCGTAATCGGGTATGTAAAACTTATCCAAAAAGCAGCAAAACAACCAGTAACTTTTTGCGAAAATTATGTTCCATGGTTAAGTAAACTGAAGCCGCTGGCAGATGTTGTTGATTTTATTTCCATTCATACCTACCCTGTTTGGGAATATAAAAATATTCACGAAGCATTGAATTATACCAAAGAAAACTACTTTGCTGTGGCCAATATGTACCCCGATAAGCCGGTAGTAATTACGGAGGCAGGTTGGTCAACCAACTCCAACGGAAGGGGTATTGAGCCATATCATGTGAGCGAAGAAAATCAGGAAATTTATTATCATGATTTAGTAAACTGGACAGATAGCGAAGGGATTTTAACCTTTGTATTTGAAGCCTTTGATGAATCATGGAAAGGGTCTTCCGAACCCCTGGAGCCCGAAAAACACTGGGGGCTTTTTAAGATAGACAGAACGCCAAAATTAGTGATGGAAAATAAAATAGGGATAAGCAACAGAACAGGCACACAGGATTTATAATGCATTACAATACAAAACCTCTACCGGTAAAAAATCTCCTGATTTCCTCACTGGGCTACCTTAAATAAAAATGAAAATCAAGCCAACAAAACATTAACCCACATTGCAGCTACCCATAGCCAAGTTGAGCAATAGCAGGGGTTTCAAATTTTTCGGGTGGCGGTTTGTGTACTACAAATTTGATTTGCTTAAAGGGTTTTGATTTTTGTTGGTTTAGGGCGGTATGGATTTTTCTGAG
>JANPIJ010000316.1:0-9789 GCA_031424955.1 Ferruginibacter sp.
CGGCGGTATCTCCGAGCTGTTTCATAAAGCTCCCCGGGAATACTGGAATCTCATTCGCCCCGCCAGCGATCCCAATTATCCGTGGTACGCAATCCTCTTGGGTTACCCGGTATCGGCAGTGGCCTTTTTTTGTACCGACCAGGCGATGGTGCAATCAGTGTTGGGAGCAAAAAATTTAGAACAGGGGCAACTGGGCGTAGGCTTTATCGGTTGGTTAAAAATATTATCGCTGCCTTTATTTATTGTTCCTGGTATTTTATGTTATGAATTATATCCCGGTTTAAAAGATCCCAGCGAAGCGTACATGACCCTGGTCACCAATATTTTCCCACCCGGTTTAAATGGATTGGTGATTGTTGTGCTGATAGCCGTATTGGTAGGAACCATCGGTTCATCACTGAATGCATTGAGTACCGTTTTCACTACAGATATTTATGTTAAAAAGTTAAACCCGACTGCCACCAATCAACAGATCATCAAAGTGGGCCGCATTACTGTTTTGGCAGGATGTTTATTTGCAATCGCAATGGCCATCGCCATTGACAGCATCAAAGGATTAAACCTCTTTGATGTATTCCAGGCTATACTGGGCTTTATTGCACCACCGCTGGCCGTGGTGTTTTTATTGGCGGTATTCTGGAAGCTCACCACACGCAAGGCTGTCAACTTTACGCTATCAATCGGGTCTGCCATGAGCCTGGGCATCGGCTCAATGTATCTATGGGTTTTTCCTGCAAAGGAGTACCCGGTTTGGCCACATTATATGATGTTGTCGTTTTTAATTTTTAGCATGTTATTCATCATCGCTGTAATTATTTCCCTGGCAGACAGGCAACCCATTACAGCGCATATTATTGATAAGACCACCATCGCCAAACCAACAAAACTGGTATGGAGAGTCTGGATCGCATTAATCATCGTGATGATAGGGCTATACATTTTCTTTAATGGATTTTAATTTTTTGTATGAATAAAAAAAGGAATTATTTACCAGGCATGAGTACTACTATTAAACTTCAGTGGCGACAGTCTATCCCGTATTTTAATCGGGACTCCGTTCAACTGTTGGCTCGCCATGCAACCATTGCGAAATGGCTGGATTGTATTCAGAGTAGCCGCTTCCCGAAAAAGCGAATGGTCCATGCTGCAGCAGGTTCTAAAGCCCCTCTCCTTTGGAGAGGGGTTGGGGAGAGGCTCTTACTATGCTGTCTTCTCTCTCTCTCTTTCGCTGTCACCACTATAGCCCAACAAGCCACCTGGATTTGGTATCCCGGCGATTTCGAGATCAACCTGGCCAACAAAATGCAGAACCGCCGCACCGACCGCAATACATTTTTTCCACCCTTCTGGAAAATGGATGCGCATTATGTACTGATGGATTTCCATAAGGTATTTGATTTAAAAACCCCCGAAGAAATTACCGTGTACGCAGAAGGGACCTTCAATCTAAAACTGGATGGCAATGCGGTGGAGAGTGGCGTCAATAAAATAACCGTACCGGCAGGTAAGCATAAAATCAATGTAAAAGTCTGGAACCAGGCCAACGTGCCCGCCATTTTTATTCAGGGTAATACCATCGTATCGGATGCAAGTTGGCTGGTAACATTTGAAGACAAGGAATGGATCGACGAAACCGGTAAGACCTCCGATATCGCTGCCACCAAATGGCTCAATGCCGGAAGCTGGAATTTAAACGATCCGCTGCAGCCACCATCTTCATTTAAATTACCAACCAGGAAGATCAACGCCGTTTCCACCGTTAAAAATAACAACACCTGGCTCGTCGATTTTGGTAAGGAAACATTTGGCTTTGTAAAATTAGATGGGATCAAAGGCAGCGGGAAAATCGCCTTGTATTACGGTGAATCAAAAGAAGAAGCCTTATCAGTGGACGAAGCAATGACGCTTGATCGGCTTTCTTTTGCCAAGGCAGTAAACACAGATTCGATAATGATTTTATCCAAAGCATTCCGGTATGTAAATATTGTATGCGATGCCAGTATCAGTATCGACTCTGCAAGTATGTTGTACGAATACGCTGATATAAAAGACAGGGGAAGTTTTAGCTGTTCTGATGAAGAGATCAATAAAATTTACGAGGTTTCCAAATACACACTGGAATTAAATACAAGGGAATTTTTTATAGATGGTATCAAAAGGGATCGTTGGGTATGGAGCGGCGATGCCAGTCAGAGTTACCTGATGAATTACTATGGATATTTTGATAATCCCACGGTAACAAGAACAATGATGGCACTGCGGGGTAAGGATCCAGTTACCAGTCATATCAATACCATTTTAGATTATACTTTTTACTGGTTCATCAGCGTGTATGATTATTACCTGTACACCGGCGATAAAAAATTCATCGAACAGTTTTACCCACGAATGCAAAGCCTGATGGATTATTGTTTGAGCCGCCGCAACAGCAACGGGCTGGTAGAGGGCCTTTCAGGCGACTGGACCTTTATTGACTGGGCAACGGGTCTCAGCAAAAAAGGGGAAATCAGTTTTGAACAAATGCTATTTGCCCGCAGCCTGGAAACGATGTCGCTGTGCGCAACGATCGCAAACGATGCCACCGGTGCCGCAGCCTATAAAAAGCAGGCGGCTGATTTAAAGTCGAAAATATTTACCATTTATTGGAACGATCAAAAAAAGGCGTTGGTGCATAGCAGGGTAGATGGTAAACAAACCGACAACGTAACCCGTTATGCGAACATGTTTGGTATCTTCTTCAATTACTTTACCGAAGAACAAAAACTGGCCGTTAAAAAACGGGTGCTGTTAAATGACTCCATTCAAAAAATCACCACACCCTATATGCGCTTTTATGAACTGGAGGCTTTATGTGCCATGGGGGAACAATCATATGTATTAAAGGAAATTAAAGCATATTGGGGAGGCATGTTAAACCTGGGAGCCACTTCCTTTTGGGAAGAATACAATCCAACAAAAACAGGAACAGAACATTTAGCCATGTATGGCCGCAAGTTTGGCAAAAGCCTTTGCCACGCCTGGGGTGCAAGCCCTATTTTTTTACTGGGCAAATATTATCTCGGCGTAACTCCAACCAAACCGGGTTATGAAACTTATACCGTACAAACTCAATTAGGAGGCCTGCAATGGATGGAGGGAAAAGTGCCTACACCCAACGGTGATATAGAACTGTATTGCAGCACCAAACAAATAAAAATAAAGGGTGCAGCCGGCGTGGGCACGTTGCGCATCAAAAGCAAAACCAAACCAACCGGTAAAAATTTGTTAGTAACATCCACAGGCGATAACAATTATGAAATGACGATACAACCGGGGATTGAATATTTGATAAATTATAGCGGCCCCCTCTAACTCTCCGCCGCGGCGGAGAAGAACCAAATGCAGAGTCTTTTGGTTTTGATAGTAGTAAATGGATTGTAGAAGAGCTTTTGAACTATGCTGGGTTAAGACATAAGCTGATTGGAAAGTTAATTTAGTAAAGCAAAGTATGCATGCCGACATCCACTTCTTGTAGATGCCGATAATAATCAGAGTCCTGAATGCAGGTCCATTAAAGAACCAAAGCCGATGTGGAAGATGGTTAGTTTGTAAAAGATTTGAAGCACCGCCTCCTCTCCTTGGGAGAGGAGGGAGGGAGGTGAGGTCAGCAGAGTCTTCACTTAGATAAATTGACATATTGTAGATAAACATCACCGGAGCAATAGCTCCACAAAGAACAAATGTACAAGAGTGCGATCCCGATAAATGATCGGGACAGGCTGCCAATGAAGCTGCCATGAAAAACTTTTGTCGGCTAAATAAAAAAAGCATGAAAAGATTTATAATCATACCCATCACAGTTTTGCTGACAATTGCTTCGTCAGCTCAAACCAGCCTGGTAAATACCAGCAACAGCCAATACGCCAAACTGTCCGGCGTGGGCATGACTGACGTACAATGGACCAATGGCTTTTGGGCCGAACGTTTTGCGGTATGCCGGGATAGCATGGTGCCGCATTTATGGGCAACCTATACCAGCAAAGACATCTGTTACGCTTTCCAGAATTTCAGGGTGGCGGCAGGGCTGGACACGGGGAGGTTTCGGGGGCCCTCGTTCCATGACGGCGATTTTTATAAAACACTGGAGGCGGTGGCAGCCATGTATGCGCTAACAAAAGACAAAAAGCTGGATGCGATGATGGACGATGCCATTGCCGTAATTGCAAAAGCACAAAAAAGCGACGGCTACATTTATACCAAATCCGTTATAGAACAACGCAAAAACGGCAAGGGCGAAATGTTTAATGACAAGCTGAGTTTTGAGGCATATAATTTTGGTCACCTGATGACGGCAGCCTGTGTGCATTACCGTGCCACCGGCAAAACAACCTTACTCGATATTGCCAGGAAGGCAACCGATTTTTTAATAGGCTTTTATAACAATGCTTCCCCGGAGCAGGCACGAAATGCCATCTGCCCGTCACACTATATGGGCATCACCGAAATGTACCGTACCACCGGTGATAAAAAATACCTTGACCTGGTAAAAAAGCTGATCGACATCAGGGGGCTTTCAGAAGGTTCAGATGATAATTCAGACCGGGTTCCTTTCAGGCAGATGAAAGAAGTAAATGGCCATGCGGTGAGGGCTAATTATTTATTTGCTGGTGTAGCAGATGTATACGCAGAAACAGGTGATGCCAGTTTGCTGTCAACACTCGACCTGATGTGGAACAATGTAGTAAATCAAAAAATGTATGTAACGGGTGGCTGTGGCGCTTTGTATGATGGACTGTCACTGGAAGGCATTTCGTATAAACCTGATTCTATTCAAAAAATTCAACAGGCTTACGGCAAAGATTACCAGTTGCCCAATAAAACAGCGCACAATGAAACCTGCGCCAACATTGGCAATGTGTTGTGGAACTGGCGCATGCTTCAATTAACCGGCGAAGCAAAATATGCCGATGTAATGGAACTGTCTTTATACAACAGTGTACTGAGCGGCATCAGCATGGATGGCAATAAATTCTTTTATACCAATCCGCTGGCAGCTTCCAAAGATTATCCGTATGATTTACGATGGAGTGGCGGTCGATCAAACTATATAAGCAAGAGCAATTGTTGTCCCCCCAATATCATACGGACCATTGCGGAAGTAAATGATTACATGTATAGCATTGGGGAGGATGGTCTATATATCAACTTGTACGGTGGCAATAAATTAACAACGAAATTAAAAGATGGATCAACCCTGCGGTTAGAGCAGTCAACCCAATACCCATGGAACGGAAATATTTCAGTAAAAATTGATGAAGCGGCAGCAAAGAGTAACATACTATTTTTCCGTATCCCGGGCTGGTGTAAGCAGTACCGGTTCAAAGTAAATGGTATGATCCCACACAATTTAGTGGATCGCCAAAATGGCTATATCGGTTTAAAAGGAAAATGGAAAGCCGGTGACAAGATTGAACTGGTATTGGAGATGCCTGCCACTTTATTAGAATCCAATCCCCTGGTAGAGGAAACAAAAAACCAGGTAACGGTTAAGCGTGGGCCAATTGAGTATTGCCTGGAATCGGCGGATCTGCCTATGCAAAATGTGTTTAATATCGTAATCCCTTCCGGCATAAAATTTCAGCCTGTCCCAATGAAAATTGATAAAGGCAATGTAATGGCTTTAACAGGTGAAGCAAGATTACTCCAAAACAGTAACTGGAAAAACAGCCTGTATAAGGAATTAAATACAACAACGAAACCAATCAACATTAAACTGATCCCTTATTACGCATGGGCCAACCGCGGTCAAACCGATATGACGGTGTGGTTGCCCTTGATGCGATAAAAACAGAAAAAATTTCCAGAAAAGGAATTTTTAAACCAACATAATGAATAAAATCTTAAATAGCGAAGTCTCTAAAAGCCCCTCCTTCGGAGGGGTTGGGGAGGCTGTTACCGCAACCTATTACATAGAAACACCTTTTGCGCCTGAACAAGCAGCCGCAGTATTAGCCGGTGAACAATCCTCCGGCACATTCGTAGCCGTACCCGGCGAAACGGAGGAACTAAAACAACGGTTTGCAGCAAGGGTGAAAAGTGTTGAGGCACTCGAAACAGTTGATGCGCCTGCCATTCCGGGTGCAGTGAGTAAAACAGGTAAGTATCATCGTGCAATGGTAAAAGTTTCCTGGAGCATTGAAAACTTCGGGTACAATCTGCCGGTATTGATTTCAACGTTGCAGGGAAATCTGTACGAGATCAAACAATTCACCGGCTTAAAACTGATGGATATTGACCTGCCTGCTTCCTACGGTGATCATTATAAAGGCCCTGCATTTGGTATCAGTGGTTGCAGGAAATTGACAGGAGTGGATAACAGGCCATTAATTGGTACCATCATTAAACCATCCATTGGGCTGAGCGTTGCGCAAACTGTAGCGATGGTTGAAACACTGGCAGCAGCCGGCATCGATTTTATTAAAGATGATGAACTGCTTTCTTCTTCGGCCAATTCAAATTTTAATGAGCGGGTGGAGGGGGTAATGAATGCTATCAAAGCACATGCAGACAAAACGGGTAAGAAAATAATGTTCGCATTCAACATCAGCGGCGAGGTGGATGAAATGATGCAGCGCTATGAAAAGATCGTGAACTGCGGCGGCACCTGCGCCATGATCAGCGTGAACAGCGTGGGCATATCTGCCACTAAAAAAATAGCCGACCAGCGCCAGTTGGCAATTCATGGTCATCGCAATGGATGGGGTATGCTGAACCGTCATCCTTTACTGGGGATTGATTTCAGGGCTTATCAAAAATTGTGGCGGCTGGCGGGAGTTGACCAGTTGCACGTAAATGGTATTGACAATAAATTCTGGGAGAGCGATGATAGTGTGGTGAATTCTATTGAAGCATGTTTAACCCCGATGTATCATCACGAAACAGTATTGCCCGTAGTATCATCGGGCCAGTGGGGCGGACAGGCATTTGAAACTTACCGCCGCACCAAAACGGTTGACTTATTGTACATGGCAGGTGGCGGTATCATGGCGCATCCAATGGGACCGGCAGCCGGTGTAACCGCCTTGCAACAGGCATGGGTAGCCGCAGTGGATGGGTTGAGTTTGGAAGAGGCTGCAAAGATGTACCCGGAGTTTGCAAAGTCAGTTGAAAAGTTCAGCCCCCTAAATCCCCCGAAGGGGGACTTTAGATACCCTTAATACAAACAGCAATCAAAAATTTGAATAACGATCAAAAAATATTATTGGCATTTTACGGAGATGATTTCACCGGCTCAACCGATGCGCTGGAGTTTTTAACCCGTGCCGGTGCTAAAACAGTGTTGTTTATAGCACCACCATCGGCCGAACAACTTGGGTTGTACCCGGGGCTACAGGCTTATGGTGTAGCAGGAATGACGCGGTCGCTTTCACCTGCAAAAATGGAAGAGGTGTTATTGCCTGCCTTCGAAACTATAAAACAATCAGGCGTTCGGCATGTACACTATAAAACATGCTCCACCTTTGATTCGTCGCCCACAACAGGAAGTATTGGAAAAGCGATTGATACCGGAGCAGCTATTTTCAATAACAAATTAATTCCCCTGCTGGTGGCGGCACCGCTATTGGGCCGCTATTGTTTATTTGGAAATTTATTTGCCCGGATGGGCATTGGCAGCGAAGGAGATATTTTTCGGTTAGACCGACATCCATCCATGAGCAAACACCCGGTTACCCCGTCTGATGAGAGCGACCTGCGTTTGCATCTCTCAAAACAAACCAATAAGAACACTGGCCTCATCAATATCCTTCAACTGGAAAATCCGGTGGAGACTATGAATGAAAAAAATGATGACGCAGAGATCATATTGATAGATGCCTTGTACGATGAACAGTTGTTAAAGATAGGAACATGGATCGATCAGCAATATAACGAATCCAGCTCCTTGTTTTCAGTTGGCTCATCGGGAATAGAAATGGCCCTTGGGAAATACTGGAACAAACAACAAATTCTGCATCCGGTTACCGAATGGAAACATCCCGGCGAGGCCAATCCTTTATTGGTGGTATCCGGAAGCTGCTCGCCAGTTACCGCTTCGCAAATTGCATGGGCAATAGCAAATGGTTTTGCAGAAGTGGAAATTGATGCATTGGCAATCTGCAGTGCGCATACTTCAACACTGGATACCTACATCGAAGAAGCCGCCGGTTTCATTCGCCACGGAAAAAGCCTGGTCGTACATACGGGAGAAAAACAAATCAACAATCTGTCATCTCAAAACCTGGGAACTGCCCTGGGTTTAATTGCAAAACAACTGGTAATAACTGAAAAAATTAAAAGAGTATTAATAGCAGGCGGAGATACCAGCAGCTATGCAGCAAGGGCCATGGACGTGGAAGCGGTTGAAATGATCGCTCCATTGGTAAGCGGTGCACCACTCTGTAAAGCAATTTCAAAAAATGAATCAATCAACGGGCTGGAATTAAATTTCAAGGGTGGCCAGGTAGGCAGTGAGGATTATTTTGGATTGGTGAGGGGGGGAGGGGAAAAGATGAATGATGAATAATGAGTAATGAATGATGAATGATGAATAATGAGTAATGAGTGATGAGCGATGAGGAATGAAAGTCCAGGTGATTTGCGGTGATGAATAAAGAACCAAAGCTGAAATGGAAGTTAAATAGTTTATTAAAGGTATGAGGCACCGCTCCCTCCCTTTTGGGGAGGGAGAAGGAGGGTGAGGTCTGCAGGAGCACCAATAATATTAAATAATCAAGTAACAAGGAAGTTAAAATGTACAATACCATGCAACAAAAAACACTAGCCTTAATTCACACATCCGCCACACTCGTTCCTGTATTTGCAGAACTGTGCAGCAAGTATTTACCCGGCATAAAAGTATTCAATATTGTAGATGACAGCCTCATAAAAAATACCATTGCCTGTGGCGAATTAACCGCCTCCACTTCACGACGGGTGGTAAACTATGCCGGCTCTGCAGAAGAGGCGGGTGCAGATTTTATTTTATTCACCTGTTCCTCTATCGGGCCGGCAGTGGAAACAGCGGCTTCAATTACCGGGGTGCCGGTATTGCGGGTAGATCAGCCGATGGCTGATAAGGCAGTGCAATCAGGTAAGCGAATCGGCGTAATTGCCACTTTGTCTACCACGCTTGAACCCACCAGCGACCTGGTAAGAAGAAGGGCCATCGTTGCGGGTAAAGAAATTGAACTGGTGGCCGTTTTATGCGAAGGCGCATTTGATGCCTTAATGAGTGGTGATGCTGCCACCCATGATGCAAAAGTGGGCGAAGCGTTAAAACAATTATCAAAACAGGTGGATGTAATTGTGCTGGCACAGGCTTCCATGGGAAGGGTAGTAGATAGCCTGGATGAAGCAGATAAAATAATACCCATACTCGCAAGCCCAACCATCGCCATTCAACACCTGGCCACTATATTATAAATGAAACAGATTAATAAAATATTTTTAGTGGGTAGCGGTTTAACGGTAATCGTTATGCTGGCTGGTATCTTCCTGCAGCAACCTGCCATCTATAAACCATTTGCTGTTGCCGCGGCAGTCAGCCTGGCGATTGGTTTAGGTGCGATACCATCCCTTAAAAGCTATCGCTATACGGCATGGATCATTGCGGCGGTGGTAGCAGGAATGATGTTTCCGCAGGCATTTACAAAATGGGGATCACTGGATCTGAGAAACAAATGGCTGATTCTCGTAGTGGTACAGGTAGTGATGTTTGGTATGGGAATACAAATGAGTATCCGGGATTTTTCCGGGCTGGCACAAACAGGC
>JANPIJ010000317.1:0-6802 GCA_031424955.1 Ferruginibacter sp.
TCCTGTAAACGCTGTACGCAGAAAGAACATTTTTCAATAACCCCTCTTGAACGAACGGTAACATCCGGATTGAGTACCATCCTGGTAAGGGTATCATTCATTTGCAATACCGACTCATCCATATATCCCTGTTCTACCATAGGATTTTGATTGTCGGGGAAGCTATCCGAACCGGTATAATCCAGCCAGTTAAAACGACGCACTTTAAACGGACAGTTGTTGGCGCAATATCTTGTACCGATACAACGATTATAAGTCATTTGATTTAACCCTTCGGTGCTATGGTTGGTAGCAGCTACCGGGCAAACGTTTTCGCAGGGGGCATTATCACAGTGCTGGCACAACATGGGTTGAAACACCACATCCGGATTATTCTTATCACCTGTAAAATAGCGGTCAATACGGAGCCAATGCATTTCGTGTGCCCTTGATACCTGAATCTTACCCACCACACTCACATTGTTTTCGGCCGTACAGGCTACTACGCAGGCGCTACAACCCGTACAGGTATTTAAGTCGATGCTCATTCCCCATTTTATTCCGGGCTTTACGTAATCCGGGTAAATGGTGGCATCCTTTACAAAATCTTTTCCTCCGGATGCTTCAATTAACATCGCTCTTTCATGAGTTGCTTCTTCCAATACATGCTCCGGATCAGCTACAAATTTCTTTAAAGAACCTTCATAAATAACCGGGCGGCTTTCAGAAGATCCATGCACCTGTGTTTGTGCCAGCAGGTAAGTATTTTCCGTTTTTTTAATTTCCGCTGCCGGAGAATAACGGAATCCTGTTCCGTCGAAACCAACCAACGGGTAGGCATTTTTACCTGCACCATTAGCCGATCTTCCAATATGTTCTGCCGTTTTATCTTTATTGGCACTCTGCCTGCCATAACCCAATGCCACCGCCACTACATTTGGATGGATACCGGGAATGATCAAAACAGGTAATTCTATTGTTTTTCCGTTGGCAGTAATGCTAACAGTTTGCTTTTCGGGTTGTACTTCATAACCATCACCTTCGCGTTGGTTGCCTACCACATCAATACCTATCACCGCTTTAGCCATGGCAGGACTCATTAAAGCATAGTTGTCCCAGGTTACTTTGGATATTGGATCAGGTAATTCCTGCAGCCAGGGGTTGTTCGCCTGGTTACCATTTCCCATAGATACTTTCTGGTAAATTACCATTTCGTAATTACCGGGTTTTGCACCTGCAATTTTTGCTGCTGCTGCTGCAACGCCTGCACCATTAAATGCGGCGGCGCCTGCTGTTACTGTTGCTGGTTCTGCTACTCCATTCTGTAATGCAGTATTATAAGCATCTTCGGTACCTAATTTGGCAACCCAATAAGATTTAAAATAAGTTTCATAAGCCAAAGCATTACCTGAAAGCTTTAGCAAAGTAGTTTCGAATGCCCGGGTCTTAAACAGCGGGTTAATGGTTGGCTGTATAAAGTTGATATGCCCTGTTTTTGGTTCTGCATCACCCCAGCTTTCTAACCAATGATGTGCGGGAACGCTATATTTACATAGCTCCGTAGTTTCATTCATGGTAGCATTGAAGGAAATGCTAACCGGCACTTTGGCGAGGCCATCTATAAATTTTTTGGGGTCGAAATAGGTATACGCAGGGTTAGAAGCATGAATCAGCAAAGCACCAACAGTACCGGCATTCATATCTTCAACCAGCTTTACCATATCGGCATCAATACCCAGGCGATAATTGGAACTGACAGCCCAGTTAATCGTTGTTCCATTTGCACCAATGGCTTCATTGATAGCGTTTACTATTACCTGTAAGTTTACATCATTGCTTCCGCAAACTACCAGTGCAGCGCCCTTATTGGCGGTTAAAGCTGCGGCTGCTAATTCAATTCCTTTGTTCAATGCCGCATCGCTGATAGCAGGTGCAGTAACGGCGCCACCTAATTTTGCCAGTAAAGCGAGGGCTACTGCTCCTTTCTCTGAAGGCCTGTGTACAAACCGGTCATCTGCATTACTTCCTGTTAAACTCAATGAGCTTTCAAAATGTATATGCTGGCTCATCGTTGGCTTTTCACCGGTTATTCTCCGGTTTTGTGCGTATTGTCCTGCAAATTCAACCGGGCTTAACCAGGTTCCTAAAAAATCGGCACCAATACTAACGATTACTTTTGCAGAATCAAAATGATAGGACGGTATGGCCTTTTTGCCATAGCATGCTTCATTCGCCAATAGCATCCCGCTATAGCTGATGGCATCATATTGAACGTGGCGGCTTCCGGCATTTTTAGCCAGGAATTCAGCAATCACCTGTAAAGTGGAAGGCGAATTAATGGTTGAGGTAAGCAGTACAACCGGCTTTCCTCCCAATCCATTCATAGCATCAGCCACTATTTTATCAAATGCTTCAAAAGTGGTTACTTCTTTAAAATCAGCACCCGCTTTTTGCATGGGATAACGCAGGCGGGTTGTATCATATAAATCCAGCACGGCGGCCTGTACGGAGGCACTGGTTCCGCCTTTAGTGATAGAAGACTTTTCGTTTCCCTCTAATTTAATTGGCCGTCCATCTCTTTGCTTTACAATAACCGGGGTTACATCTCCTTCATTGACACAGGTAGAAGCGTAGTGATTGGCAATACCCGGAATCAGGTTATCCGGCTTTTTTAAATAAGGTACCACATTTCGTACCGGCATTTCGCAACTGGCAGCCAATGTAGCTGCTGCAGTACTAAAGCCCAAATATTTAAGAAAATCCCTGCGGGGAGTTTTGGCATCCAAAAGCCCTTTGTCATCAAGGTCTTCCAGCGGCAACAGCTCTTCTTTAAATTCTTTTTCCGCCGTTTGCTGAAAAGCCTCCGACTGATTTAATTCTCCAAAATTTTGCCAGTACTTTTTTTCCATAATATGATATTGCTAATGTGCTAATTAGCTAATTTGATAATGTGCTAATTTATTGAATTCGAAAGCTTTTTAGTTTGCAGGGTTTATTCGCTTATTAGCACATTGGCTAATTAGCTAATTAGATTTAATAGTGGCATTTCTGACATTCCGTTCCACCAATCTTTTCTACGGTTACACTATCCATTTTACCGGACTTGATATCGTTGTGAAATTTTTCGTAAATGCTGTAGAATTTGTTGCCTTCGCCGGTGGCTTTATCGTAGAAATTAACTTTGCTTTCCCTGTGGCAGTTGATACACCATCCCATGCTCAAATCAGTAAACTGGTACACTTCGGGCATTTCCTGGATATTACCGTGGCAGGTTTGGCAATTTTGTTTGCCCACTTTTACGTGCTGGCTGTGGTTGAAATAAACATGATCCGGAAGATTGTGGATTTTTACCCACTCAATCTGTTTTCCGGGCTTATCGTATTTTTTGGTATCAGGGTTCCAGCCTGCGTATGCATATAATTTTTGTATTTCTGCAGTTCCGTTTACCTGTACCCCGTTCTCCTTGATGATAGGGTCACCCTTGTATTCTTTAATCGCCATGTGGCAATTCATACAGGTATTTACGGATGGCACATTGGCATGCTTGCTGTCCTGTGCACCACCATGACAGTATAAACAACTAATCTGGTTGGTGCCGGCATGCACTTTATGGGAGTAATAGATAGGTTGCTCGGGTTGGTATCCATTCATCCGGCCCAGTCCCATTGCTGCATTGATGGTAGTGTAACCCCCAAAACAAAACAAGACTAAAATACCAATCATCAGGTAGCTTTTATTCCGGTAAAACGGAACGGGTTCAGAACGAAGTATACCTTCCTTTTCATCCGACAATTTGCGTAAGCTGCTATTTACCTGTAATAATATTAAAGCGATGATGGCAAGAATAAGCGTTAAAATTCCAAATAGTAATGAATTGTCTTCAGCGGGGGCGGTGGCATCACCTACTGGTGTTACAGGAACAGGGGCCTTATATGCATCGGCATAATCTAATATGGCAACGATCTCATCTTCCTTCAGGTTAAACTGCGTCATACGTGACCCGTACTTCGCAAGTAAACTTTTTGCATAAGGATCAGTTTCCAACATCGAGTTCACATTGTTTACCCATTTTACAGTCCACTCAGGGTTGGGAGCTCTTTTTCTTGCACCCTGCAACATTGGACCGGTATAATCTTCCAGTGGCTTATGACAGTTGGCACAGTTGGCTTTAAATAATGCTTCACCATCGGCGGCAAAACTGGTATTAGTAAAGGAAACCAAAGCTATAAACAGAACGCTGGCAAAAAAGCTGATAAAGATTTTTCTATTGGGACTCATACAGTTGAAAACGGGTGTCTGGTTTGGAAAAATATCCTTCTACGGCTGCAAAAATAAGGTAGGATATTGACATTATACTAACATTTTAAAAAAAAATTTTTCCTTGCCAAGCTTGATTTTCAGCGGATTGTTGCATATCTCATATAGCAATTGTCATGAATTTGTAAACAGAATATTACCACAGACTTTTTTGTTTTCACACCATTATTTCACGAATTTTTGCTACACTTTTGCGTAATGTTTGAAAAATTGAAACAACGCTGGGGAGTAAATGGCGTGCAGATGCTGCTCATCCTTTGCACATTTGCCCTGGGCGGAAGTCTTTGTGGCGTTGCCGGCAGAAAACTGATGGGATTGACCGGTTTGGAAAATGGAGTATTATGGATATTGCTATATATTGTATTGATAACATTGCTTTGGCCCTTTTGCGTTTTACTCATCAGTATCCCATTTGGCCAGTTTTCTTTTTTCATAAAATACCTTGCAAAAATCTGGAATCGTATGAGCGGGAATAAAACAAAAGTATCGGTGGCCATTTTCGCCAGCGGGGCAGGCAGTAACGCAGAAAAGATTATTGAACATGCAATGCTGGCTAACAAAAGTGGTAAGGGGCATTACAGCGTGGATTTGATTGTATGCAACAAACCGGGAGCCGGTGTACTGGCAATTGCCGCCCGGTATGGCATTGAAACATTGCTGATTGATAAGGAACAATTTTTTAAAGGAGATGGTTATGTTACCAAATTAAAGAACCTCGGCATTCAGTTTATTGTGCTCGCCGGATTTTTATGGAAAGTACCCACCTCTCTTATCAGGGCTTACCCCGATAAGATTATTAACATTCATCCCGCGCTGTTACCCGGCTATGGCGGTAAAGGCATGTATGGCAGCAAAGTTCACGAAGCCATTATTGCGGCGGGCGACAAAGAAAGTGGTATCACCATACATTATGTGGATGAATTGTACGATCACGGCAGCATTATTTTCCAGGGCAGGTGTGCCATCGATGAAAAGGATACTGCGGAAACGCTGGCTCAAAAGATTCATGTATTGGAGCACCGTCATTATCCGCAGGTAATTGAGGATTTGCTGAAAATGCAAAATAGCCGTTAAAAGCCAGCCACTACCTATGAAACAAAATTTGTTAGCGTAATATTGTGACCATTCAAATTATACCGCCTGTATCAGCATCTTAAAATATCTTCCATCGTATTCTTCCTGATTTTAAAAGCAGGCATGGCTATTGGCCAACTAACCATCAGCGGTACGGTGTACGATTCTTCCAAAACAATACCTGTACCGGATGTGCTGGTTAAAAGCAGCGGCGGCACACAGTCCATTACCGACTCCAGCGGTCGTTATGAAATTGTAACCTCCGAAAAAGACTCGCTTACTTTTATATATCAGAATAAACCCACAGCTAAATTTGCTGTAAAACAAATCCCCAATATCGGCAGCTTTGACATCTCGCTACATATAAGAGTGGTGGAAAAGTTTAAAACAATGAAGGAAGTGAAAGTGTACACCAAAAGCTTCCGGCAGGATTCTATAGAGAACCGGCAATACTATAATAAAATTTTCAACTACGACAAGCCGGGTATTTCCTCTTCCATCAATCCCGGCTCAGGTACCGTTGGCATGGACCTGGATGAATTCATCAATATCTTCCGGTTTAAGCGCAACAAGCAATTGCGAAGAATGCAGGACCGCCTGCTGGAACAGGAACAGGAAAACTATATCAAATACCGCTTTAATAAAACAGCCGTTAGAAGAATTACCCGGCTGGAAGGTGCTGACCTTGATAATTTCATGGCATTGTACCGGCCCGATTTTGAGTTTACGCAGATGGCTACTACGGTAGAATTTTACCAATATATATTAAATGCCTCCTACCAGTTTAAAAAGGAATTGCTGATAAAGAAAAATAAAACGAATGAACCGTAAAGAGATAAAAGAGGCAGCCAGTAGTTATAAGGTGGACACAGAGCGGAGCATTGCGTCGGTGAGTATTTGATGTAGGATTATTTAAGCAAGTTCTAAAAAGAGCGTAGTTTTAAAGAAGAAAAATTTGCTTCCTGATTTTAAAACGAATATTTATGTCTGATACTTTGTTTGTGCGTATTAAAAAAGGTTATGCCGCTGCTATTATTAAAGATCTGCAGAAATTAGATGCAGTAGAACTTTTGGAGCAACCTCCTGTTCCGGAATGGCAAAAAAAGGAAGTCCGCAAACGGCTAAAAGACCTGCAAAAAAATCCTTCAAAAGCGGTCAACTGGAATGAGAGTACTGCCGATAAAACAAACGCATCTTTAAACGAAGCAGAAGTGATATGAAATTTTAAATGAGATAGCTGCTTTGCCTTTGAAGATATATCTGCCCTTATCAGGGTTATTGCCGGGTATACCAGGTATACTAAAACCAGGGCTGCCTAGACTTCTTAA
This sequence comes from Ferruginibacter sp., assembly GCA_031424955.1. GTDB lineage: Bacteria > Bacteroidota > Bacteroidia > Chitinophagales > Chitinophagaceae > Ferruginibacter. Next base: position 6,699 of record JANPIJ010000317.1, read on the forward strand.
ACTTATAAATGAATCCATTATGGCTTTACAATATTTAAAAGATGACAATAACAACACCACTGCTGTTGTTGTGCCTATGTGATCGGTAAATAACAATGCACAAC
>JANPIJ010000318.1:0-13326 GCA_031424955.1 Ferruginibacter sp.
CCCCAATATCCGGGCGAGCGACCATATATTTTTGTGTAATAAACATAACAGGTACCTCCAACCTTAATCACGTCACTCGGATCCCGACGGGTACAGCCTTTTTCGTGACCAATACCGGTCACCGTGTCGTACAAGAATTCAATTTTCGAAAATTTTCCCCGTACTGATTCCGTTTCCCGGACCTGTGCAAACAGCGAACCTGACCGGCCAAAACACAACACAAAAAAAACAATTAAATATTTCATGCATTTAATTTTCATTCTTTCAAATATTTAATTTAAACGAACTTTTTCGCTTTTATTCAGCATTGCATTCAACCATTGTTGTGCAAATAAACTCATTCCAAAATCGGAAAAGTGCACGCTATCATGGCGATGTATCGCATGAATGAGTGTATCCGTATCAGGCCCGGCAAGCACCCCCTTGTTTTCGTTAATAAATTCCTTCTGTGTATCTCTGATTACATTATCTACCCCCAACGGCTTTGCAATGGCAACCGGATGATAGGATGCTATGGACACATAAAAATCTGCTAACTGGTATTTTCGAAGCTCCTGAAAAATAGAGACCAGATTTTCTTTGTACTTTGCCTTAGACGTGTTTAGTATATTATCGGTTTCGCCCTGGTGCCAAAAGATATGGGTAAGGCGTATTTGAAGGCTATCCAAAATATTGAGCGTTTGCTGTAACTTTTTAAAACAATCGCCACTGCCCCAACGTTCAATGGCCGATCCGCCAACGGCTATGGGAATAAAAATCACTTTATTGTAAAGGCCACTGTCAATTAACTTGTCACCTAATCTTGTCCACACACTACCTCCCTTCCCTGCAGTACCTATCAAAGGATCTTTGGCTGTGTACAATTTTCCGTTATAAAAATTAAATACAAAAGCATTGTGTGGTGTGTAAGCACTCTTTCCGTAGTTGCCGGCATTCGACTGGCCGAACGTTAAAGCAATCATGGTTTTATCATCGCTTTTTAAATTGGATAGACTAACCTGTCGAAGGGTATCCTCATCGGTGGGCAAAATAAATTGGGCAGAACTAACCTTTACACTTGCCGAAAAAGTGATCATTAGGATAGCTATGGTGATTCTAATATTCATTTTTCCCTGATCTTTTTGGATACTCAATTTGTTTAAATTATGTCCTCTACTTATTAACGCTTATAGAGGCATGAGCGGCAACTTTGTTGTGTGGTTCAATTTTTTCAGCAATTATATTAGTATGTAATTTTTGTCTTTTAAAGGAACCATAAAATGTAGAGTCAATTATAAATATTCCATAATGGTATTTCTTATTAAATCATGCCTGCTGGTTTCTTTAATCCTACTTAGCCGGGCAATACCATTTGAATGAGATGTACTGTCGTTCAGTGTGGCTTCTTCAATTAAAAGATTATTTTTTTTCCTTTTTAAATGGATGTCAATGAAATCTTTATCCATTTTAAATCCGGGCGCCAACAGTTATACTATCAGCAATAGACGCCACGCTAATTCTCCTTTTTTATTAGCCAATTCCTCTCTAACAAATGGTAACAGAATCGAAACCAATTTGTAATAATGTAACTACTTAAATATGAATATCAGGCATTATTTATTTGCAATATTAAAAGCAAAAAAATTCAATAATTGTGGTTCGCCTTTTGATTCTAAAATTCTTAAACGAACAGCAGAAACATTCATTTCATCAAACCTGTAAATGAATTTATGCCCGATACAGGAACCTGTAAAAATGGGTTCCCATCCTTTGTTTGTTTTTCCCTCGAGCGCAAATTTTCTAACCCGTTCCCCTTTTGTAATGTCTTCCATTAAAACCACCTGATTAACTTTTTGCTTTACAGGAAGCTTAAGAATGAACTTTTCCCCGGTTCCTGAAGTAGCGGCAATTGGCTTTGAAAATCTTCGGTTTATTTCATCACCAAATTCCTTAAGTCTTTCTACATCGGGCTTGGGCATTAGTCCATCAGGGCCTGGGGTAACACCCAAAATAAGGCTGGTATTATGCCCTACTGAATTGTAATACATTTCTACCAGCTTGTTGAGCGGATAAATCGTACCCTCCCGGTCGGGTTCCCAAAACCAATCGTGGCCACCATTACCACGAAGTGGCGCATCACTCATGGCAGGTATATAGTATTTACCGTCGGGCACTCCGTGTTTGAGCAAAGCAAAATCATTTGCGGCTATCTCCTTCTTTGCAGATTCACCTGCGCCGGTTGAAACATAAGGGAAAGTTCCCCAGCTAGGGTAGGGTACTGTTCCCGACTCACTGCCGCCCCAACGCATATCCGCACGCTGCAGATTATGGTAAAAAAGGCAATTGGGCTGGTATTTTTCAAACACCGAAAGCACATCCGGGCCGCCTTGTTCGGGACCATGTGCGCCACCATCGAACCACACTACCGACCAGGCACCATAATTGGTAAAAATCTCCGTAACAATGCGCTCAATCGTCGTGTTGTAATGCTTTTGCCGGTTTTCCGCGAAAGCCCCTATTCCATTTACTTTGAAATCATAAACGCCATAAAAAGCGTTCCATCTGATGCCAATATAAACCCCCGGCAATATCCCATACTTTTCACAGGCAGTTTTAAAATCTCTCAATACGTCACCCATGCCATCCCGCCATTTCAAGGCTTTCATGCAATAGGGAGTGGCATCACTTTGGTGAAGGAAAAATCCTGTTTCATGACTAACCGTTAGAATAGCAATTTTAAATCCGGCATCTTTTAAAGATTTCACCCATTGATCGGGATCATAGTTTTGCGGATTGAAAATATTATAATCCTCAACCGGAGTTATCCGGGTTTTTGATTGAACATAAAACTTACCATCAAAAGCATGCAAGTCCCAACACACCAATGCTACCAATTCGGCATTCTGCCAGTTAAGTTGCGGGCCTGCAGGCAATGGGCCGTTGTACTGTGCCATCACCGGCTTTGCAGTAAACAAGCACAGCAACGCATAAAAAACAGCCGCTGATTTTTTCATTTTTAGCATAAGTAAATTTAGCAATCACCACCCGGCCAATGCAGGGGCTTTCACCTTGCATTGGCCTCGGGCAGTTGCCCGTTATCGGGGGTGCAATATCGAACAGTTACATTTAAAAACAATCAGCGTTTGTAGCGTCGCAATAATGGTACACCTGGTATCTTCCTGCTGTACCACCCTTAAAAACAAATGTCAGGTAACCGTTGAGGTTTTTCAATTTAAACCGTTTTAATTAGTAATAATAATCGTCCAGTCGTGTGTTATACCATTTGCAGAATACAACTTGTAGACAAATTGCTTACCTGAAAAATCCTTGATTATTCCTGCAATAGGAGCACCACTTACCGGTTCAATTTTAACTGCTTTATGAAAAAATTCAATCCCTACTTTGGTGAGATCTACAGTTGAAGGCACTTTAACCGTGGCCTTAAAATTAACCAAATCAATCACGGCATTTCCTACTGAAACATAGGCTCGCCTGCTTGCTGGTGTAAGCACGCCGCTGGTATAGTATTCCTGTAATTGCTGATCCTGTAGCTGGATATTAAATATCTGAACATTGTCTATTACTGCTTTATCACCCCACACGTTATAATCTATTTCTACCCTTGCTTTGCACGAGAGAAGCAGACTGCCCAATAGAAGGACGATAAAAATATTGATAAATGTATTTTTCATGATTTGTATTTTTAATTAAGTATTAAAACCATCCTGGATTTTGAGTTAGTGTAATATTCCCTTTTTGCATGTACAAATCAATTTCAGCTCTTGGAACCGGTGAAAGATAACTTCTGCCAGCCTCGATGAAATAACCAGCTCCTGCGCTTTTGAATTCAGGCGTTCTGAAAAATGGGTTAATATATCCGTCGGCATCAATGTCGAAATTTACACCCTTGGTTAATTTGCATTTTGTAGCATTACTTGCTGAAAAACCATCTGCTACGAGCAGGGTAACATTGTTGAAGTAATCAAAAAATTCCTGGTAGTGTGCACCCTGAGGTTTAAACCCGTTAATCACATCCTCGTAAACTGCCCACCTTCTCAAATCATTTACACGATGCCCTTCATAAGCAAGCTCAACCAATCGTTCACGCCGGATTTCATTAACTATTTTTGATTCCGTCGGATCAAAGCTTTTGTTTCTTAAGTAGGTAATTGACCAACCGTTGATTGCAGCAAGCTGCATATTTGCCATGCCCACCCGTCCACGGATGATATTAATAGTTTTGTCAAGGTCGCCCTGATTGATAGTACCCAACATGGCCTTTGCCTCTGCCAGGGCAAGCAGTGCCTCCTCGTATCTGATCAGCACTTCATCAGTAGATCCGTTTCTCCATTCATTGGCATCGAGTATTGCACCCTTCCAAAGCCTCAGGCCGGCAGCAGCGAAATTGCTTGAAAAGGTATTATTAAGCATTGGATACCTCGAAGGCAAAGCCTGCTTATCAAGACCAATAATTTTACTTTGGGGTCCGCGGTCAGGAGTCCATATTGTTTGCCTGAAACGGGGATCGAGATTGGTTGCCAAATTAGTCAGGCTTTTTTGGTCTAAAGGCAATGCGGAAACTGATTGAGGATTACCCTGTTTATCAAGGTATGCTTCTACTATGCGACTTGTAGCGGTAAATTGAGCATCCACCACATTGTCAAAGAAGTTATGACCAACAATCTGGGTTGCATCATACACCCGATACAAGAAAACACCTGCGGTTTTGGAGGCATCCTGTTGTGAAAAAAGCTGATTATATGCCTCATTGTAAGGACCTCCGTTGGTAAACAAGGCTGTTCCCTGCTTTGTGATCAGTTCCTGTACTGCTGGTTCCACTAATTGAAGAAATTCATCCCCGTTTTTACCAGTAACCTTGTACGGAGAACTCTTTCTGGCATGATAGCGCTCCCATGAGCCTTCAAACAATGCGACACGTGCTTTCATCACGATTGCTGCTTCTTTATTAACCCGACCCACTCCGGCATAAAGTGAATTTTTCCACCCAAGATTAGTAATCGCCGAATCAAGATCCTGAATAATAAACTTAGCCACTTCGTAACGTGAATCCCTTGCTTTGTATAGTTCGGGACTCTCTGTATTCAAAACCTCAGTAATAATTGGGGCGTCTCCAAAAGTTTGCAACATATTGTAATAAACCCAGGCCCTGAAAAAATATCCCTCACCTGTAAATTGCCTGGTTTCTGTGCTTCTTGGAGTAACCCGTTGATAATTTTTTAAAAAGTAATTAGCCCTTCGGATCCATGTAAAATTAGAAGTCCATGTACCATTGGTAAGACCGGCTTGCCCGTTACTTCCCTGCTGCAACAATGCTCCGCTGGGACCGGTGGAAATCAAAATATCTGAATTGGCATCCGCTGCGATATTTGTAGGGCCATCGAACTGGGCTTGAAAGTGATAACGCGGAAATAGCGGATAGAACCCATTGACATAAACCTTTAAATCGTTCGGCGACGAAAAAAACGTAGCGTCACTCATACTGTCGAGCGGGTACCGTTCTAAAAAATCTTTCTTGCAACTGCTAAGAGAAAAAGCCATCATGAGCAGTAAAAACGCTGAATATTTTATGATCGATTTCATTCATTTAAAATTAAAGTGTTAAATACGTATGTTTATACCAAATGAAAACTGTCTCTGCGGAGGATATCCTGATCCGCCAAAATTTTGGAGGATCTCAGGGTCGTATTTGACAAAGGATTTATAATAAATATATCCCAGATTTTCAACGCTCGTATAGATGTACACCCGATCGGTCTTAATCTTTGATTGAAGCTTTACAGGAAGCTGGTAGCCGATTCGCAGGTTTCTCACATTAAGATGAGCAAGGTTTAAAACATACTGATCATTGGAAGCATACGTTCTGGAAGAATACCTTGGATAAAATGCATTGGGATTTTCATAAGTCCAGGTACCGAGTGCTTTTTGGGCAACAAACCACTTGGAATTAAACTGGTCGCCAGCAACGGGCATCACATAGAAGTTACCGGAATAAACCTTCCAATAGGGCACGCCGTTTAATTGAACGGAAACATCAAAACCATTCCAGTTTGCTTGAAGATTTATCCCGTAGCGGTAACGAGGATAGGTATAACCCACTTTCTTACGGTCTCCCTGTGAATACCAGAACCCACCGTCGCCTGTTGTTATCCTTCCGTCGCCATTGATATCTCTTAGCATCAGGTCACCAGGAACATTCCATCCAGCAGATTGTACTACATTCTTAGCAATATCATCTGCATTGCGTGCAATCCCATTAGATGGATAAACATATAATTCCCCAAAAACCTCGCCCGGAGTCCAGGTTCCGGATCTTGCACCAGATATGTTATTGTTGTATTTAACTACATACCCAATATAGTCCGATATATTGAAATTAACTGAATAACCTACCTCTTTTCCACGAAGGCGGAAGGCCCTGTTTCTCCAGTTGGCAGTAAATTCCCAGCCACGGGTTTCGCTTACCGAGTTATTCGTTTGTGGAGGAGTAGTACCCAGCGTTACAGGTAATACTTCAGCAGGTCCGGCCTGGTCATAGGTAGTTCTCTGATACCAGTCCCAGGTTACTTCAAGCTTATTTTTGAACGCCACCACATCAATACCAACACCAATTGACTTAGGCTTAGCCCAGGTAAGCGTTGGGCTAACTAAACCCGGCATAGATACCATATTGGGTCTTGCACCTTCCAGCAGAACATCCTTGGTTCCCAGGGCAGTTGCCATTGTGGGCAGATAAAGATAATTGCCACTTCCGTTATCCCCGGAACCCGTGTAGGACCCCCTTATTTTTAAACTACTGATCTTTTCAAATTTCCAGAAATTCTCTTTGGCAACATTCCAGCCTGCCGAAAAAGATGGAAAAGATGCCCACCTGATATCAGCCGGAAATTTGGAATGTGCATCACGACGACCGTTAAATTCGAACAGGTACTTTTCTTTAAAGTTGTACGAAAATCTTCCGAAAAAACCCTGCGTTGCCCAATGGCTTAAGGCATCAGTTAATAGTGGCTGTGGATTGAATGTGGTACTTAGTGTGGGGATTGAATTGGTATAAAGATCTTTGCGTTCTCCAATCAATGAGACTGTATTGTAATACTCCTCCTGGTATCCGGTTACCAACTGAAAAGAGTGGTTCTTTACCTGTTTTACGTAGGAGGCGGTCAAATCACCCGTGTGATAATTGGTGGTTGACATCACTCTTCGTACCGCACTTTGCGTTACAGATCTTCCTGAAAACCGGGTTGTACCATCCGCGTTAACACTAATAATAGGAAGACTGATGATGGCTACATGATTTCCAGTATTCTTCCACGAATAATTTCCAGTAATATTCAAACCTTTGAGGGGTTTTAACTCAAATCTGCCTGAAATAATAAAATCGTTTGTATTGTCGATGGCATTACCACCTTCGCCTCGCATGGTTGGTCCACTACTTAACCAATATGGACTACCATTTGGACTAAGGTCGGACCAATTTGGGAAAGATCCGGCAGCATTCGTCATCATATCAGAATAATCTCTTCCTCTTCCCCTGATATTCAGTCCGGTCTCATCATTCTTAACATAGTTCATATTTAAACCAAGGCCGAGCCAGCTGGTAACATCGGATTTAACCTTAACCAAAGTGGTATATCGTCGTCGCTTATCGTTACTGCCACGTACCAAACCAACGGCATCATTATAACCGACTCCCATATAATAGGTCGTATTGTTGCTACCGCCGGATACATCAATATTATGCTGCTGACTTGGTACCCGATTTTTAAACATGGTGCTGAACCAGTCGTTGTTGGCATAAGAATCGTAATGTGCTCCCCATTGACCATTTGGCAGAGGGTCATTCCAAACATCGATCTTTTCGGCACCGAAGTCTTTCATCTTCTGGATGGTAGCATCACTGTATAGCACTGCCTGCAAACTGTTCCTGAATTTTTCATTTATCTTTTCGGCGAATTCCCAGGAATTAGTCCAATGAGGCATGCCAATAGGCGTGCCTACCTGATACATGCCATTATAATTGATACGTGCCTTTCCCCCCTTTTTACCGGCTTTTGTTGTAACCATAATCACCCCATAGGGCGCACGGGAACCATAAATAGCAGAGGCTGCCGCATCTTTCAATACCGAAATACTTTCAACATCATTGGGGTTAATATCGCCCAGATTACGTTCAACTCCATCAACCAGCACGAGCGGACTACCCTGTGAGTTAATCCCTGTAAACCCACGAATATTGAGTGAAGGATTGCTTTCAGGTGAGCCGTTGACAAGATCAACATTAAAACCTGCAACAAGTCCCTGTAATCCTTCTGAAACAGATTTCAACGGACGATTCTGAAGAACTTCACCACTGATTTGGGTAACTGAGGCAGTTAAATTTAACTTCTTTTGCGTGCCAAAACCAACCACTACAACATCTTCTAAATTGGCAATGGACAAATTAAGTGATATAACCAGGTTGTTGCTTTTTCCTACTGGTATTTCCTGTGTTGTATAGCCCGAGTTAGACACAACCAATATTTCGCCAACAGCAGCCTGTATGGTAAATTGGCCTTTATTATTGGTTGGTACTCCGGAGCCTCTGCCCTTTACGAAAATAGACACCCCTTCTAATGGGAATTTATTATCGGCCGACAAAACCGTTCCAGTGATAGCTTTTGAAGTTACTACCTGAGAGAAGGAAGAAACATACAGGCCTGCGGCCATAATCAACAGCAATAGTTTGGCTTTCATTTTTTTAATTTTAACATTAAGCAATCAAGGATAAAATTAATATTAGGTACATGCAATAAGAATAGATAATTCTACCAATAACATGGATTATACTATTATACCTAAATTCTTTTTTTAGAAAAAAGTGCTGAAATAAAATAAACTATCAGCTTTGACAATGGCCTGATAAAATCCGGCAATAACATTGGTTTTATACTTTCACGTTTAGATAAAACACATTCGGCTTTACAAAATCTTAGATGAAGCAATCAGAACGATAGCACACCATAAAAGGCAGATGCCTACTGCCAAAAGTATACTGATCTTGTATATGGGCGTTCCGAATAAAAATAGTTGCAAAAGCCTGGGGATAGCTTTTCTTATTTATTCTGGTATTGCTTTTAATTAGCATCAAAACCGATACTAATCATATAGGTATTTAAGGCTAAATAATCTGCTGCCTTTCATATCTGATGTGGCATAAATGAAAATGCAGTTACACATGACGTGTGCTATTTCTTCACGGTACATAAGTCTTCCATTTTCATCAGCCACATAGTCAAAAGATTTCACTATTACTTTCGTCGTCAGTGACAATCATGTGCTAAACCGCCCTTCCTTTTTACAACAACGTGTACTTACTACCCGCTTTGGCGTTAATGGTAATTTGTTTTGTACCAATTTGAACGATACATTTTCCAGCTGTTTTTGCATACAAACCAGCCTTGGTTATAATTCCTTTGTCCCACTCCATATCGATAACAAAGCCTCCTCTTGCACAAAGGCCCGTCACCGATCCGGTTTCCCATTCCTTTGGCAATGCAGGCAACAATCGGATAACACCATTTTGCGATTGTAAAAGCATTTCGGCGATACCTGCTGTGCCTCCTAAATTTCCATCTATCTGAAACACATTGTAGTTATCAAACAAATTAACAGCGGTAAATTTTTTCAACAAAATCTCTGCCTGGTTATACGCTTCCTGCGCTTTATTCAAACGGGCAAAACAATTAATGAGCCATGCACAACTCCAACCGGGTGTACCTCCTTTATTGAAAACCCGGCTATCGATGGATTTTTCAGCCGCCACAAACAAATCAGGTGTTTGTTTATTGATTAAGGAACCTGGGTATAAACTAATTAAATGAGAGAGATGCCTGTGGCCAGGCTCTGCTTCTTTGTAGTCGTTTATCCATTCCTGTATTCCTCCTGTTTGCTTACTTATTTTAATTGGAGGAAGTTTTTGTAAGGTCTCACTCAACTTATGGATGAATGCACGATCCTTTTTTAAAAGAGTGCCAGCTTCTATTACAGCAGCATACAATTCCCTGATGAGTTCAATGTCTATTGTGGGAGAAATATCAATATATCCAGTATCACCATTGGGCAAAACAAAGGCATTTTCCGGGGAAATAGAAGGAGCTGTAACCAAATACCCCTGCTTATTTTTTATTAAAAAGCTTTCAACAAATTCGGCAGATTCTCTTAAAATGGGATAGAGTTTTTGCTTCAGGTACAACGTGTCCTGTGTAAATAAAAAATGCTCCCATAAGTTAAGACAAAGCCATGTTCCCATTAATGGAGAAGCCCCCCAATTGACGCCGCTGATCAGACCGGTTTTTCCAAATACATCCGTAGTGTGGTGAATAGTCCAGCCTTTTGCATGATACATTTTTTGCGCAGTAACACGGCCTGGTACCCGATACTTATCTGTAAAATCTATTAATGGGATAGCTGTTTCACTTAAATTACAAACTTCAGCAGGCCAGTAATTCATTTCCAGGTTAATATTGGTGTGGTAATCGGAGTTCCATGGTGCATCATACAAATTATTCCAAATGCCCTGCAAATTGGCCGGCAATACGCCGGGCTTCCGTGATGAACTCATTAGCAAATACCTCCCATATTGAAAATACAATGCAAACAATTGCGGGTCATTATTTCCCTTACGCAAAGAATCCAACCGGGTATTGACAGGCAAGTTAGATTGGTCTTTATTACCCAATCGCAAGCTCACCCTGCCAAACATTTCCTGGTATTCCTGAAGATGATTTTTTAAAAGTTGTTCGTAGGAAATGGCACTGGCCTTTGTAATGATACTTCTGCAAATAACCTGGCTGTTAATACTTCTGTCAAAATTTAATTTGGAAAAATTATAATCCGTTGCCGCTGTGATGATAATGGTAATACTGCTTGAGTTGGTTACCAATATTGAATTATTACGGGAAGAAACATTTCCGTCTTTTGCAATCGTTTTTACCACCGAATTAAATTTCATGTGATGACCACCGGGCCCCTGAAACGCATTTGGAATATCAATTATCTGGCCCGACATCAACAATGCATTGTTTGCCAAAGGCTTCACCGACGCATCCTTTTCTCTTGATAAAAGTATTTTACAATTAATGGCACCGGGTTTATCGGCCGTCAGCCTTAGAATAATACAATTTTGAGGTGCGGACACAAATAACTCTCTTACATAATTTATACCATCAGCCTGAAACCTTGTTGATATGATGCCCGTAGTAAGATCCAACTGCCTGCTATAATTTCTCAAGTTGGACAGCGAGCCAAAATCAATGTATAAATCCCCAAGTGTTTGATATGACCTTAACCTGGGTGGTGTAGCAATCAGGGCATCTGTGCTCAGCTCATAAGCTTTCTTATTTTCCCCATCCAATAATAATTGCTGAATTTCTTTTATTTTTTTCCCTGCCTGGGGATTGTTATGTTCAAACTGAGCACCCGCCCAAAGAGATTCTTCATTCAGTTGAATCCTTTCATACGAAGGATTACTAAAAACCATCGCTCCAAGCCGCCCGTTTCCTGCCGGTAATGCCTCATTCCAATTGGCGGCTGGTTTTTGATACCAAAGCTTTAAAGAATTATTTTCCTGTGCACTTACTACCTGGTTTAACCCGAGAAGAAATACAATAGCTGCTATTTTTTTCATACTACAATTTTCAAGCCGATCGTCTTTAACTGCTGTGAGGAAAAACAACTCACATTTCAATAAATTATAAAAATTACATCAATTAAATCCCCTTTCCAACTCCATAGATAATCCATCTTAATAAAGATAAATGTATAATCAAGAGTTCTTTTATAAATGGATTATCGGATGAATAAAATGGACAATTGGCGGGCCGGTAATCAGCGAAAAAGTAAAGCAACAACCTTTCGCATAAACAATCCGATGAATATGACTATGGATCGATTTGATGGAAAAATTATCTATCTTTAATTCGCTATGAAATTACTTTTAAAATAATTTTATTTTAAGAAAATAATTTTCATTAGTCGCACAAACCCACAGGAATGAGTTTACTAAAGATAAAAGATGGATTTTCTGGTGAATTACAGATCAATATACCCAGGGAGGTAATTATCAATAAATTGAGAAAACAGGAGTTTTTAAACAATTTATTTGTTACCCATATTGGTTTTTTTCCAAAGGCAAAATTTCATTACCGCGAACGTCCTTACGGTTGCCCGGACAACATTTTAATATATTGTGTTGATGGGAAAGGACATGTTCAGAATGATGAGGATAGCTATTCTTTGGAAGCAAATCAATTTATAATTTTACCTCCCGGAAAATTTCATATGTACCAGGCAGATCTCCGTGAGCCCTGGAGCATTTATTGGATACATTTTAGCGGTAATATGTTGAAGTCCCTAAACAAATGGTTGAATACATATGACTTCGTTAAACCTACAGAGATTATTCATGACAAAAAAATAGTTGAGCAATGGGCTGAAATCTATTATTCCCTGGAATCTGGGTTTACTGAAAAAAACTTAGCATTTGCCAATCTTAGTCTTTACCGTTTCCTCACATTCTTTATTTGCCCGCAAAATCCAATTTCTTATACCCCGAAGGAAAATCCTGTTGGCGAGTCTATTGCCTATATGAAATCTAATATTGACCGGCTTTTATCGATACAAGATCTGGCAACACACATGAATTGCTCCAGCTCCCATTATACATCAATTTTCAAAAAAATTAAAGGAGCCTCCCCAATTGACTATTTTATCACCCTGAAAGTTAACTATGCTTGCCAGTTATTGAGTCAAACGGCATTAAGGGTAAATGAAGTGGCCAGTAAATTGGGGTATGAAGATTCCTTCTATTTCTCAAGACTATTTAAAAAAATAACCGGTAAATCTCCGAAAGAATACAAGAAATCAGTTCAAAGTCAGTACACCGAAGAACAAAAGACGATTGCTTAATTTTGCCTGCAAGATTTCGGCACCCTAAAATCTTCTTTGATTTGTTTTATCCGGTTTCCGGCATGTTCTCTTTGTTTAGAGTGTTGCTAAATTTCCTTTGCAGGTAATGTTTGATGGCTAACAAAAGCATGATAAAGGTTCTTAAACACTTTGACTTTACCGAAAATGTTAAACCTGATTCGGTTTTTTAATTTTTAGGAATAGTCATGTATCAATAGTTCGGTAATATTTTAAGCCGCCAATGCACCAGGGCAGACGCATTAAAAAAATCATACAGAATTTGTGAGAATGGCCACGAGGTAGTCATTATTCCATCCTGCATTTTTTCTTTTTGTTTTCATGCTTACCTTTCTTGCACCTCTTTTGTCCTTAAATTGGTATAAA
>JANPIJ010000319.1:0-4747 GCA_031424955.1 Ferruginibacter sp.
TTCGCGTTGTGATTTAAAGTAAAGTCTGCAAGCACTCTCAGTGGAAAACTCAGAAAAAAAATTATCTATATTCATTTTGCTAATTTATATAGCAAATATACTAAATTAATTAGCTTGCACCTAATTACGGATAGTCATTAACCATTTATGATAAAGCGGAAATTGACAACATTTCAGACAAAGAATTAAGAGACTTAATAAAGAATTTCCACAAAGAGTAGGAGTAATGTTGCTGTTCAAAATCATTCCGGGAGAGACAATACCTAAAAAATCTTAACCTTTATAAATAAAAAGCCGAAAGATTTCCGTTACTACTTGTACCGGTTTTTTGGCATTGCCAGGCTCAACGGAATACTATAAGCTGTATCGCACTTTATACCTAAAAGATTATGTAAACAAAGGCTATTAACACCCATCTTAGCCATCAACCCGGAATATTTAATTAATGACAATTTCTCTTTACCTGGCAGCTACAAATTTAATTGTTACCAGTTTTAAAATTGCTGTTTTATTAAAGTAATTTTGCCCTTTCTGTTATAAATACTTTTAAAAAGGGAGTGGATGGTTTACACCTGTAATTCCCGGTCTGCAATATTTATTTTATATGGTTGACCATAGCTATTATATGGATATTTGCACCCAACTGGCAAATGCTGCAAAAATGAAGGGAAATCCACCTGTTGGATGCATTATTGTAAAAAACGGGCAGATCATTGCACAGGCAGAAGAAGCTTCCAAAAGCAAGGGCGACATCACCTGTCATGCAGAAATGGAAGTGATAAAGGAAGCCGTCAAAAAAATGGGGCAAAACCTATCGCAATGCACATTGTACACTACCCACGAACCCTGCGTAATGTGCGCTTACCCTATCCGTTATCATGCAGTAAGCCGAATCGTTATTGATTCGCCGGTCACTTTTTTTGGAGGTACCAGTGCTGAATTCCCCTTACTCGTTACTACCAAAGTACCTTCTCACTGGCCCGCACCTCCCGAAATTATTTGGCTCAATCATTCCCTTGTATAAATCATCGTTTTGCTTGTACCTATTCGCCTTTGGTAAATTGTTTTCACATTTCGCAAATTAATGGTGGTTTTGGTTGTAATATTAATATGTGCGAAATTTAGATAACGTACCGTGTAATAGTTACTTTGTGTGAGGATATGAAACAAATACCACTCAAAACAGGAACGATTAAACCGGAGAACGCTTTTATTTCTACGGCTTTGGACACCAGGTGGCTATAACTGGTTATAATCAGGATCTGGTTATAATCAGGATATGGAAAGGCAGGCGCCGGTTTAACAAAGCAAAAGCGAAACGCAATAGTATCCAATAAAAAGTATAGCTTATTTTTGAGGTCATCAGGGAAATAATATTAATTTCATTTTACATGAACTATCAATCATTGAATGACAAGGTGAAAGAATATTCGCTGGCATTTTTTAATGCCCCCGAACATCAATATTTGACCTATCACAATCTTGCTCACACGGAGGCCGTGGTAAAAGCGGCTATTCAAATTGGTAATCACTACCAACTAAGCAGCGAAGATTTTTTCATTGTATTAACAGCCGCATGGTTTCACGATATGGGTTATTATTCTGAAGACCCGGCCAATCATGAGCAAATGGGGGCAGATATGGCCGATGGTTTTTTAAAAGAGCTTGACGTAAACGAACCTGTCATCAGTAAAGTGATGGCCTGTATTAGGGCTACCAAATTGCCACAGTCGCCGGTTACGCCCCTAGAAGAAATTGTTTGTGATGCGGATTTGTTTCACCTGGGCACGGACTATTTTCCGGAGCGAAATAAGCTGATGCGTAAAGAATGCGAAAAAAGCCTTCATATAAAACTGGGAAAAGATCAATGGCGGGCTAGCACCATTAAACTCTTTCAGTCGCACCACTACCATACTGCCTATTGTACATTACTGCTGAATAATAAAAAACAGGAAAACCTGGACAGGTTATTGGAAAAGCAACAAAGCGTTGCAGAAAAAATTGCCGAATCTGTGCCGGTGCCAAAAGAGGAGATCATTGTAAATGAAAAAAAGAATAAGAATAAGGGAAAAACGGAGCGGCCCGATAAAGGTATTGAAACCATGTTTCGGGTTGCCGCTACCAATCACCAGCGGCTGAGCGATATGTCGGATAACAAGGCCCATATCATGATATCGGTGAACTCCATCATCATCTCCGTTATCATTGGCCTGGTAGTTCGAAAGCTGGATGCTACTCCAAATATTTTGATACCTACCTTGATATTGTTAACAGGAAGTGTAACAGCAATCGTTTTTGCCGTATTGGCTACCAGGCCAAAAATACCGGACGGCATTTTTACCAAAGAACAGGTAGATAATCAAACGGCAAACCTGTTGTTTTTTGGTCATTTTTATAAAATGGATTTCAGCGATTATTATGATGGCATGCTAAAAGTAATGGACGACCGGGAGTTTTTATATGGTAGCCTTACCCGTGATATTTATTCGCAGGGCATCGTGCTGGGCCGAAAGTATAAGTTAATCAGGATTTCCTATACGATATTTATGTATACCCTGATTGTGTCTATCATAGCCTTCGCCATCTCCTCCATCTTTTTTTTATAAAACAGCATCAATGAATAGTCAATTTCTCCACCGGGATCTGAGCTGGCTTTCTTTTAATGGAAGGGTACTTTCAGAAGCAGCTAACCAAAAAGTCCCTTTGGTTGAAAGAATAAAATTCCTTTCTATTTTTTCGTCTAACCTGGATGAATTTTACAGGGTACGGATGCCGGCAATATTGTCATTTAAGAAAGCTGCTAATGGATCAGGCTTTAATGACGAAACCATTGCCACCAGCGCCACGCAACTGATAACAGCGCAGCAGGAATATTTCGGCAAGCTTTTATCGCAGGAATTATTGCCCGCACTTAAAGAGAAAAATATCCGGCTCATTTATAAAGAACCGGTACCGGAAGCGCTTAAAGTTGAACTGGAAGATTATTTTTATTCAAACGTTGCGGCGTTTTTACAAATAGTAAAACTTTCGGAAAATGAGCAACTGTTTTTTTCAGAGAACAACCAGTTGTACCAGGTGGTGTTACTACAGGGTGAAAACGGGAAGGAGGATGTTAGTATCATCAATATACCTTCCGATAAATTATCCAGGTTTTTTACTGATGCTATCGAAAATGTGAAATACATTGTTTTTCTAGAAGATATTATTCACCGGTTTTTACCCGTACTCTTCCCCGGGGCAACCATTAAAGGGGTATATAATATCAAAATTACCCGTGATGCAGATCTTGACCTGGAAGATGAATTTGAAGGTGACCTGGCAGAGAAAATTGAAGAAAAAATAGCCAGGCGTGACCTTGGTTATGCAACCCGCTTTTTGTATGAATCCGGAATGCCCATGCGTATTTTGCATTGGCTGGTTAACACCCTTCAATTATCAAAAGCAAATATTGTAGAAGGTGGAAAGTACCACAACCTGAAGGACTTTGCAGGCATCCCAATAAACGATGCAGCACTGGCTTACCCGGCCTGGCCGGCCATTAAAAGCCGCTTTCCCATTGCTCATTCTTTGTTTGAATCAATGATGGAGAAAGACCGTATTATCCATACTCCCTACGAATCCTACAATACCATCCTGCGCTTTTTTAATGAAGCGGCCATTGATCCCAATGTAGAAGAAATTTTTGTTACACTGTACCGGATTGCCGGGGATTCTAAAATTGCGAATGCCCTTATTACGGCTGCCGGTAATGGGAAAAAAGTAGTTGTATTTGTTGAGCTAAAGGCCCGCTTTGATGAAGCCAATAATATCCGTTGGGGAAAAAAGATGAAGGCGGCGGGCATCAGGATCATCTATAGCATACCGAATTTAAAAGTGCATGCAAAAGTAGCGCTGGTAAAAAGGAGAAAAGGGGATCGGATGGTGTACCTGGGATTGTTATCAACCGGCAATTTAAATGAAAGCACCGCCAGGTTTTATACCGATCATATTTTACTAACGGCACATCCGGGTATGTTATCCGAACTGGAACTGTTATTCATTTTTTTAAGCCAGAAAAGAAAACCGGTTGATCAACTGGAGATTTCATTTAAACATTTGCTGGTAGCCCAATTTAATTTACAAACTGCTTTTTTTGATTTAATTGACCAGGAGATTCGCAATGCTCAACTGGGACTGCCTGCCTCCATCATTATAAAAATGAATAACCTGGAAGAAAAGAAGCTGATCAGCAAATTGTATGAAGCATCGCAGGCAGGTGTGCAGGTACAACTGATTGTAAGAAGTATCTGTTGCTTAAAGCCCGGCCAGCCGGGAATAAGTGACCGCATCAGCATAACGAGAATTGTAGACCGGTACCTGGAGCATGGAAGGGTTTTTGTCTTTAATAATAATAACCGGGAATTACTTTTTCTTGGCTCGGCCGACTGGATGAACCGTAATATTTATAGCAGGATAGAAGTATGTTTCCCTATTTATGATGAACAGATCCGAAACGAATTTAAGCAGATTATCCAGGTTCAACTGGCTGATAATGTACAGGCCGTTAGCATTAATGCGTTGCTGGAAAATGTGCCGGTAAAAAATGAGCTTGAACCCGTTCGATCGCAGGAAAAGATTTACCGGATGTTGAAGGGAGGGGATGAATGATGAAAAATGAGTAATGAATAATGAATAATGAATAATGAATAATGAATAATGAATAATGAATAATGAATAATGAATAATGAATAATGAATTAAGCATTCAC
>JANPIJ010000320.1:0-4934 GCA_031424955.1 Ferruginibacter sp.
ACAACTTAAAACTTAGCATTTTTTGGCAAGATATTTTTTACTACTCGCTGAAAAGCTGTGTAGATAAGTATTCCAGAGGAAAAATAAAAAATTCAACTTTTAGTTTTTCAACCTTTTTGGTTCTGGCTTGTCCAGGTTAGGTTTAGCATTAACGGTTTACTGCCATTATTGATTGCTGAATACATTTCGTTCCATAGGAGCATCGTGTTTATAGACAAAAGTTTACCACTTAGTACGGCTCCATGGGAGCCACGTATGCTAACTCGACCGTTATTCAATCCAGTCAAAAAGATAACGTTCCTCAAAAGGCACTTCAAACTTTTCTAAAAACTCTAAATATTCCTCTTTGAATGTTTTCTTTTTATGATGGGCTTCCTGGTTTAGCACGTATTTACAAACCCTGTCAATTTGTGAATGACCATAAGAAAATACTCCGTATCCTTCTTGCCAGTTAAACCCTCCTGCGATCCATTTTTTGCTTTTGATGAACTCATTACTCTCCACTTTTATTTCCTTTACAAAATCTGAAATTAATACAGAAGGCTTATAACCCACAAACAAATGCACATGATCAGGCATGAAATGAATAGCCAACATTTTGGCCTCCTTGCCTGAACCAGTGAAGTCATATACTTATGAATTTCCTCTTTATGTTGCCTGTTGATCAGACCTTGCCGTCCCTGAACAGCAAACACAAATTGCAAATAAATCTGGGAGAATGTGTTGGCCATAAATATTGGTTGACTTGAAGATAAATAAATTACGTGGCTCCTATGGAGCCTATGCCAAAACCGACAAATTTTTCTATAAACACGATGCTCCTAACGGAGCCTGCTAAATGTTTCAATTCCAAATAACCAGTGTATATGATTATTGATTGTACTGCGCAAGGGGCAAAATATTTAAACCTTTCGGGATATAGGTTTTCTTAATTAAAATTACAAATTAATCCCCTTTCCCGGTATGGCTGCTATCAACTTTTTCGTGTATTCATTTTGGGGTGAAAAATAAACTTCGTCCGCTGGGCCCGACTCAATGATACGTCCCTTATTCATTACCATTATCCGGTCGCTGATGAAACGAACAACAGAGAGATCGTGGGATATAAAAATTGCTGTAAAGCCAAACTCTTTCTTAAGATCGTTGAGCAGGTTTAATACCTGCGCCTGAACGCTTACATCCAATGCACTCACACTTTCATCAAAAATTAAAAACGAGGGATTCAATGCCAATGCCCGGGCAATGCAAATCCGTTGGCGCTGGCCACCGCTAAACTCGTGTGGGTAACGGTTAAAATGTTCCGGCTTTAAATTCACCTTTTCCAACAATTCCATCACTTTCTCTTTGCGTGAATGGTTGCTGTTTAAAATAGCATGTACTTTCATCGGCTCCTGTATGGCTGCGCCAATGGTTAGCCGTGGATTTAAAGATCCGTAGGGATCCTGGAAAACAATTTGCAGATCTTTACGAATGGGCTGCATTGCCGATTTTGACAAACCCGCCAGGTTTGCCCCGTTTAAAATGATGTTGCCCGAAGTAGCAGGAATCAATTGTAATATGGCCCTGCCTAAAGTTGTTTTACCACAACCACTTTCTCCTACCAGCCCCACCGTTTCGCCCCTGCTAACGGTAAAGCTAACATCATCCACTGCTTTAAACGGTGGCGGTGTTTTTCCAAACAATGTTTTTTTTCCGGGATAATATATTTTCAGGTTTTCAACGCTCAATACAATTTCAGCTTTATGGGTTTTGAGTTGTACGTTTTCAGTTTCTTGTTTAGCGCCTGGTAAAAAATTGAGTAAGTCAGAAGCATTACTTTCTGAATTTAAAGTAGTTTCATCCTGCAAAAAACCGTCCGCTTTTTTTATCCCCCCTTCTGGGGTTAGGGGGTTTAGGAAATCACTTACTACCGGCAAGCGTTCCCCTCTCCCGTGCATTGCAGGCCTGCAGGCCATCAACGCTTTTGTATATGGATGCTGAGGATTTTGTAATACCTCCGTTGTGTTGCCTTGTTCTGCAATTTCACCCTTATACATTACCAACACATGATCTGCAATATCCGCCACCAAACCCAAATCGTGTGTGATTAAAATAACGCCTATGCCCAATTGCAGTTGCAATTCCTTTATTAGTTCGAGGATTGTTTTTTGTACCGTTACATCCAGTGCGGTGGTTGGTTCATCTGCTATCAGTAAAGCAGGGTTGCAACTGATGGCCATTGCAATCATTACCCGCTGCTTTTGCCCCCCGCTTAACTGGTGCGGATACCGGTTCATCATTTCGGCAGGATTGGGCAATTTCACTTTTTCAAACAAGGCAATTGCTTTTTCCTTAGCTGCCGCAGATGATAATTGCTGATGTAGTTGAATTGCTTCCATCACCTGGTATCCGCAGGTAAACACCGGGTTAAGGGAGGTCATGGGTTCCTGGAAAATCATGGCCATATTTTTGCCGCGAATCCCATTCATCTCCTGCTCCGGAATTTTTAAAAGATCAACTGTTTGCTGCCCGTTCACTGAAAAAAGTATACCGCCTTTCACCATCGCCTGCTTTGGTAATAGTTGCATCAGCGACAAAGAAGTAACAGATTTGCCGGAGCCGGATTCACCTACAATGGCCACTATTTCTCCAGCCATTACGTCAAAAGAAATATTTTTAACAGCCTGGGTGAAAGTGCCTTCCGAATTAAAACCGATAGATAAATTATTAACCTGTAACAGTAGTTGACTCATGTTGGATAAAATTAGGGAATAAAAATAAAGGGGGCGGATTTGATAAAGAGATATTAGAAGATTATTGATACCGGTGTTTGTCGTTGAGACTGGCCGGGCAATTCTAACACTAATTAATGCCGCCCGGAACAATAGGACAGGAACAATACTTGTGCAGTTGGTAAGCATAACTACAAAGCATTTGTTTGCATTGAGAAGAGCCTATCTTAACGCCGGCCTGTTTTCACCTGAATCAATTGATCCATACGCTAATTCCGCAATAAACTTTTCCTGCAAATAACCCTGCTCCTGGCCCCCGCCTTAATTCCCCAATTACATTTGTTACCGGAAAAAATGAATTCCTTAAATTTGCAATCCGATTAATAATTAAACAACCTAATATACCACCTGATGGGAAGGATATTTGAAGTAAGAAAAAGTTCCATGTTTGCCAGATGGGACAAAATGGCCAAGAATTTTACCCGTATTGGAAAAGAGATCGTAATTGCTGTAAAGGCAGGTGGCCCCGACCCTGATGGGAATGCGGCTTTGCGTCGCTGTTACCAGAATGCTAGAAGTGTGGGCATGCCAAAAGACAGGGTGGAAGCGGCTATTAAAAGGGCCATGGGAAAGGAAATGATCAACTATGATGAAGTGTTGTATGAGGGATACGGACCCCATGGTATTGCAATATTGGTTGAAACAGCTACCGATAACCCTACCCGTACAGTGGCGAATGTGCGGATGCATTTTACCAAAAGCGGTGGTAGCTTAGGCACAGCAGGAAGCGTATCTTTTACTTTTACAAGGATGGGAGAATTCAAAATTAAAAACAGCGGTTTAAATATTGAGGACCTGGAGCTTGAACTGATTGATTACGGATTAGAGGAAATTGGTGAAGACAGCGAAGGCAATATTATCATCCGGGTATCTTTCCACGAGTTTGGCCATATGGCGAAGGCGCTGGAAGAAAAAAAGATTGAAGTGCTTACTGCAGAATTAACAAGAATACCGATGAATCCAATGGAACTGGATGATGAAGCTGCCCAGGATGTATTTAAACTGGTAGATAAATTAGAACAGGATGAAGATGTGCAGAAAGTGTACCATAATATGAAGTAGAGGGCCCAACCACCCCAGTCCCCTAAAGGGGAGGTCTTCGAATACTCTAAGAAATAATGAACGGTTTTTTAATGGTGAGAGTACAACTCATGACTTAGTTCTGCAAATCAGACATTGAAAAATCAGACATCAGACATCGATTTCTCCTTTCATATAAAATACACAATTACCGCTCATGGTAACGCGGTCGCCGAGGTTTTTACACCATAACTCTCCCCCTCTCCTCGACAGTTGTTTTGCGTGCAGCTCATCCTTTCCCAACTTTTCTGCCCAGAAAGGAATAAGGGTAGAATGAGCAGAGCCGGTCACAGGGTCTTCAGGAATACCACAATTGGGTGCAAAAAACCTGGAGACAAAATCACAGTCTTTACCTGGAGCTGTTACAATAATTCCTATCACGTCTATTTGATTCAGCAACGAAATATCAATCGTTAAATTCCACACCTCCTTTTCAGTGGCAACCTCTACCACATAATCGCGGCTTTTATATACGCCCAAAGGATCAGTAATACCCAATCCGTTTAAAAGCTGATCAGGATATTCAGTTACCAGTACCGGCATACGGGACGGGAAGTTTAATTGAAATTGATCCCCTTCCCGCTGAATGATTAACTCACCACTTTTTGAATAAAAAACAAGTTCCTTTTTTGAATAACCGAGGTATTCATATAAGATGAATGCGCTGGCTAAAGTTGCATGCCCGCACAAATCAATTTCAAGTTCCGGTGTAAACCACCTGATATGATACCCCTCTTCTTTTGGAACAAAAAACACCGTTTCCGCCAGGTTATTCTCTGCCGCAATTTGCTGCATCAGCCCATCATCCAGCCATTTTTCCAAAGGAATCACAGCAGCGGGGTTACCACCAAAAAGTTTATTGGTAAAAGCGTCTACCTGGTAAATTGTATAAATCGCCATAGAAGAAGGTTGATTGTTGAAGGTTGAAAGTTGATGGTTGGTAGTTGATGGTAGAAGGTTAATGATATTTAAAAGTTGATAGTTACAATTCCTTTCTCCTTTCGCCTTTTGCCTTTCGCCGTCTTATTCTGCCATCATCTCCTTCACCACCCTTACCACGTCTTCCGCATTCGGTTTGCTGAA
>JANPIJ010000321.1:0-9182 GCA_031424955.1 Ferruginibacter sp.
ATCATAGGTGGGTAAGGCAAAAAGAATGTGAAAAAAGTTTGGGACTAAATGTTTTTGCCCTATTTTTGCACTCCGCAAATAAAGCGGGTATGAAGAAATGAATTGGTAGCTCAGTTGGTAGAGCAATACACTTTTAATGTATGGGTCCTGGGTTCGAGTCCCAGCCAGTTCACAAGGCAGCAGCCAAAAATCAACAAAAGCCCGCAAATACTATGTTTGCGGGCTTTTTCATTCGGGAGTCTCCACCAAAAAATGCATTCAAACACAAGCTTTAGGTGAGTCAAACGGTAGTTTTTTCAAGGCATCTACAAACTCCCTCCATTTCGATAAAAACCAATAGGGACAAGGGTTTAGATGAATTTTTATTTGTTGATTTATCATATTTTTTTTGTAAATTCATGGTACCAACCAAACTCCCGCACCATGACCCGAACCTTTGATTACATTTTCACGCTCAGGAAGCCTAAAAATTACACAAGCGGACCGGTAAGAATTTTCCTTAGGATTACAATTGATGGCCGAAGATGCGAAACTGCAACCGCACAATTTGCAGATCCCAATCAGTGGGACATTAAAAAAGGAAGACTAAAAGGAAAATCAGAAGATGCCAGGTCCTTAAATTCATACCTCGATATTTTGCAAAGTAAATTGTACGACTCACATGCGGAGCTGCTTCAAAGCAATATTCCAATAACTGCAGAGTTGCTGAGAAACAAATTTAACGGTGAAGATGAGCGTTCCAGGAACCTGCTGGAAATTGTAACATTATTTCATAAGAATATGGAAAAAATGGTAGGTAAGGATTATGTTGAAGTAACAGTTCAAAAATTTAAAACTACCTTATTACATCTCACCAGTTTCGTAAAATGGAAGTATAAAACTTCGGACATCAGTTTATCTAATTTGAGGTATGAATTCATAACAGACTTTGAATTCTATTTAAAGACAGAAAAAAATATCGCCAACAATACAGTCGCCAAACATATTCAAAACACCAACCGGGTAATAAATGACTGTGTTGATAAGGGATGGTGTAAGTCCAATCCATTCGTAAATTTCAGTATAAAGACAACATTAAAAGACAGGACATTTCTCTCAGAGGAA
The DNA here is from genome assembly GCA_031424955.1 of Ferruginibacter sp. Taxonomy (GTDB): domain Bacteria; phylum Bacteroidota; class Bacteroidia; order Chitinophagales; family Chitinophagaceae; genus Ferruginibacter. Next base: position 1,105 of record JANPIJ010000321.1, read on the forward strand.
GAGTTAGAAAGGATGATTAACAAAGAAATCACCCTGGAAAGAATTGCTATCGTGAGGGATATTTTCGTCTTTAGTTGTTTTACCGGCTTATCCTATGTTGACATTGCCAATTTAACTCCACAAAATATAGTCACAGGGATCGATAAAGAAAAATGGATTCACACAAAAAGGCAGAAGACAAGCACCGCGTCTCATATTCCGCTTTTACCACAACCCCTGGAAATAATCGGAAAATACAAGGATCATCCAAAAGTCGTAAACTCAGGTAAGATATTACCCATTCTCAGCAATCAACGGATGAATTCCTATTTAAAGGAAATCGCTGATATATGCAACATTCAGAAGGTCTTAACCTTTCATATTGCCCGGCATACCTTTGCAACAACAGTTACCTTAAACAATGATGTGCCCATTGAAAGTGTCAGCAAAATGCTGGGCCATAAAAAGTTGCAAACCACCCAGCACTACGCCAAAATCCTGGATAAAAAAGTAAGCAACGACATGTCCTCTTTAAGAGAGAAATACACTCCAAAAATGGAAATCATAAAAGATACAAAAGCGAATTCCGGATAAAAAAGTAAATCCTCCTGTAGAAATAGAAGGATTTTAACAATTGTTTGCTATATGAAAATCTTCATTATTTAAATTATCTTATTACCATACTTTAACCGCCATATTTGAGGCCTCTAACGATTGATTACTCATTTGACCCCAAGTGACTTTTTCTCTTTAAGCCACTCTTGCACTGCAAAGGTAAGAAGGGTTTATTATTACCGCTAACAACTAAACTCGGTTTTAGGGATGTTAAAACATCCATTTATTTCGGAAAACCTTTTCACTACTGCTTTTTAGATTCGTTTGTTAATGATCTTCATTTGCGTATATTGTAAATCGCTTGAAATGCAGCAAAACGAAATAGAAATACTATCAAATGGATTGAAATACGGTATCCGCAATAATAAGGAAGTCAAATCACTAGCGTTGCGTCGTTTAGATTATTAGTTCTTTGAAAGTATTGTCAGTATTGAGTTTGCAGGGAATTTACACCTAAGACGATTTGATTTATTTTGAGATAAAAAAAATGTAGTTTGCTGGAAATCAATTAGTTATGAATTCCGGCAAATACGTGTTTTCTCAAATAATGAGTTTAGTATCTTCTACTTCCTTTCAAACCATTGTAAACAAGCACTTTGGTGATTTTAAGGTAAAGGAAATTAGTTGTTGGAAACAGTTTTTGTGCATGGCTTTTGGCCAACTAACTCACAGGGAAAGTATTAGCGATACAGTTTTATGTTTAAAAGCAAACGCAAATAAAATGTATCATTTAGGTATCGCTGAAGTGGTGGCAGTTAGTACAATTACAAGGGCAAATGAGAATCGCTCTTTTCAAATTTATGAAGACCTTGCAATGTTGCTTATTAAAGAAGCAAAACAACTGTATACCCTTGATGATGATCTGGAAGTATCACTTAAAGGGAATGTATTTGCTATTGATGCAACAACTATTGATTTGTGTCTTTCCGCTTTTTGCTGGGCAACTTTTAGAAGTACTAAAGTAGGCATTAAGCTTCACACACAACTTGATTTAAAAACATCTATACCTGAATTTATTTTGTTTTCTAATGCTTCTGTACACGATGTAAATGTTTTAGATGTTATCCATTTTGAACCGGAAAGCTTTTATATAATGGACAGAGGATACGTAGACTATAAAAGGCTTTACAAGATTCATAAGTGTGGCGCTTTCTTTGTGACAAGGGCAAAAGACAATATGAATTACAGGAGAATATATTCACAACCAAAGGATATTGCTGCTGGTGTATTATATGATCAATCCATTATGCTCAACAATCATTATGCTTCCAAAGATTATCCTGAAAAAATGCGAAGAATAAAATATAGAGATCCACAAACCGGAAAGATATTAATATTCCTTACAGACCACTTTCATCTCAAAGCAACAGAGATAGCTCAGCTATATTAGCATCGGTGGAAAATTGAATTATTTTTTAAGTGGATCAAACAGCATCTTAAGATAAAATCTTTTTGGGGGCAGTCTGAAAATGCGGTGAAAACCCAGGTTTGGATCGCCGTTGCGGTTTATGTTTTAGTGGCCATTGCCAAGAAACGATTCATGCTAAAACAAAGCCTCTATGAAATTTTACAGATTTTAAGCATCTCTATTTTTGAAAGAATGCCCATAAATCAACTGTTTCAGCAAACTCAACTACAATATTTCAAAGAACAAAAAGATAATCAATTGAAAATGTTCGATTTATAACGCAACGCTAGTGAAGTCAAATATCAAATCATGCGTAATTAAGTGTCTGTCTTTTCCGGATGTAAAACCCTAAATAATCTATACACCCAAAATCCCATAAAACACCACCAAATCGTGGTGTTTTCCCCATACAATATCAATCTCAATCTATTACTTTTGCCGAATGAAATTACTTAACCGGAATACACAGGTGTTTCGGTCGTTCAACCAATAAAAGCGAATTCTATTAATCCCACCCAATCAAACCTCTAATCATTTTCAATGTCCCTATGAAAACTTAGTAACACTTATTCTTTGAATGAAACCAAAACTGTTTTAAAAAGTATAGTTATTAATAATTATTTGATCAAAATAAATGGCCTGCAGGGTAGGAGGCTTGCATATATTGACAAAAGGTATTACGAGTTTTAAAGTATAAAGCGCTTGAGCCAAGCAATTATTATACCATAACAACATAGAAAATTACTTTGAGTAAATCGGCTGAAACTTCATCCCCAGGTCCCCGAATTTCATTTAAACATCCCATTCATCAGTAACCCCCCAAAAATCGCAATGCCATTACATTACACATTGAGTACACCAATAAAAGAACTCCCTTTTACTACAGAGCTTAAATCATTTGGCCAACAACTCAAATTGAATACCGTAGAAGAATTGCTAAACATAGAAGTAGCAGATTTGATCAAGTGCCCCGGTTTTACTTATCATATTTTGCAGGAATGGGTTCAGTTCCTGGAACGGGAGAAACTGGCCCACCTGTTAAAGGAATAAGTGTGTCTACAATCAATAGCTACGCACGAGGTTCAGCAGGTTAATCACCACTTCTTTCATTTTCACAGCAGCAGTCTGGTCAATATTGTAATATTTATTTCTCAGGCTTTCCTCCGAAATATGATCCGCCCGGTCAGTTTTAAAATTTTGTGCCACTATTTTTATTAGCTCCGTATAATTGCTGTTGGTAATTATTCCGCCATCAATCAATAGCTTTAACCCAAGTGACAATTGCGATACTCCCAGCGTTGTATGTATTTTAGCTTTTGCAGGCAACGGTCCGCTTAAAATTGGTGAATGATTGATTACATGCTGTTGTTTCCTTTCAAGAAAAGCCAGCTCCTCATTGATCCAGGTTTTAATTTGTACCGGGATGCCCGGCAGTTGTTTATTATTGATAAAACTTGGCTTTATCGTTACCTGGTTAAGCAACTTCAATTGTAGTAAATAGAAATGGATTATTTCGCTATCGCTTGTCATTTCACCAGTGACCGTTGCGAATTGCCGGATGGAAAAATTAAAAAACGCCAGGCTATTATAATTTAAACTGGTTAAAATATTGCGCAATTGTCCATCAGTTACGGGTGATGTTTTGTTAGCAAATGTTTCCAATAGTTCCACTAGCAATATCACAAGATAATTCCTTCTGTGGTAAGTAATGCAGGTACTGTCATCCTGCAAATTGTAAAAAGGGAGCGTAACGATTTGTACAAGCTCGTCGGTGATTGTATTTTCCCTAAAATGCTTTCTAAGCTGTCTCACCTTCACGCTGATTGTTTTGGTGAATTCACTTTTACACAACCGGGTTAGTTTAGCCTTTTCGTTAAAATATTGGTTAAAATCCTTCTCCAGGTATAAAAGCAGGTTATTCAGGGTCCTGTACACTTTTTCATAAAATACAGTCAGTTTCTCCGCATAGTCTTCAGTTCCTGTGTCGGTTAATCGGTACGATATCAGATACCCGTAAATATCATCAGCAAACCTGATCAGGCAGGCCTGGTGGTGATGAATATAAATATTGATCCTGCTTTTCTTTCCTGCCGCAAGCACAGCCTGGTGAAATCTTTTTTTACTCTTTTCACAAGCATTCAGGCAGTTAACAGCGTATTGATTCAGCAGTTCGTCAGTCACATTTTCAAACCGCAGGTATACAGGATTAATTTGTACAGAAACAAAATGTTCCAGTTCGGTGAATTCGTATTCCGATGGCAATCGTTTACAGGGTTATTGAATAGGGTAACGGCCAAGAGAATAGCCAAAAGTATATGAAATAGTTTTTCGTGGATACCTTATTGCTGGTACATGCAATGTAATAACTCCCGTGAAAAATAGTATGGTGAAAACCTCACGATTTTACAGTTTTTTCACACCAAATTTTAGAAATACGCTCATTTTCTACCTCCTGATATATATAATTAAAAATAATAAGCCGCACCCACATTGAGTTTTTTGGGGGTTGTGCAACCCCTGCAACCCTTTTGTATCATAAATGTACTATGGGAAACAAAACCAGTCAGAAAATCAAGTCGAAAATGCCACTTTTTTGAAAATCAATGCCGCTAAAATGGAAAAACTAGCATTTTCAAAAATTTTATCGGTCCATCAGAAGGGAAAAGACCAAAATTCTACCCAAAATCATAACTAAACATATAAAATAAATAATAATAAGCCGCATCCACATTGGGTTTTTCGGGGGTTGTGCAACCCCTGCAACCCTTTTCGTTTCATTTTTCTCCTTCTATTTGTGCAAACAAAAAAACTCAAATTTTATGGCAGTCAACATCCTAACCCAAGACGACCTGCTGCAGTTCAAAACTGAGCTCTTTGATGAATTGAAGGCGCTCCTGAAAAATGCAGCCCAACCACCCAAAAAATGGCTCAAATCTGACGAAGTAAAAAAACTACTGAAAGTATCCGCCGGTACATTACAAACACTTCGCATCAACGGCACCCTGCAGTACACAAAAATCGGTGGCATCATTTACTACGATTACGAGCACATCCAAAAAACCTTCCATGAAAACCAGCGCCCGGCAAACACCCTAAAACTTTAAATTAAAAATCATGATGCAGACGCACCATCACCACAAAGGCGCAGCCAGGGTAAAGCAATACCGCGGCCGCAGCCATACAAAGAAATCTAAACAAGATTGCTCCGTTAAAAAACCTACCTCTTCCCGCAAGGCGAAAAACCAGAAAAATAAATCCAACCCTGCAAAAAAATACCGGCGAATTTACCGGTTCAATCCCTGGTGGTTAATATCCATTCATCCGTTAAAAGCCCATGCGCAACAATCCACCCCGGTGTCTATCGGGATGGATTGTACGCTTAATATAAAAGGAGGGCCAGCCGCATGAACTACATTCGCCACCTCCACGCCTTTTATCATCATGCCAGGCGTGATGACAGGCTATCACCAACCCATGTAAGCCTATACATGGCCCTGTTCCAGTTTTGGAACTATAACCGCTTTCAAAATCCATTTCGTATTGACCGGGACGAGCTGATGCAACTTAGTAAAATCGGGTCCGTAAATACCTATCGCAGATGCATAAAGGACTTACACAATTACCGCTATGTCTTTTATCATTCCGGCATTAAAAAATACCAGGATGCAAAACTTAGCATCATCCGGCTCGACAATAAAGCAGAAGAAAAAGGTCTAAAACAAATGGATCTTTTCAGCCCACAGCAGGCACCGGATTTAGTGCACCATTCATTCAGCATGCCTGGCCAAACTTCAGATTGCGAAACCACTGATCCGGAGTCGGTAACCAATTCCGGAAAGGACCCGCCAATCAACACTCAAAATAATATTCCGGCACAGGTTTTCGAAAAGAATAAAAACTTCACCATTGCAATTAAAAAACTGGTACATGAATAATAGTACGTTTAGCGCCCCCCTTATTAAATTCTATTAAATGAACAGTTGCAATGTTCGAAAAGGTGCGCCCATACTAATTTGGTCTGCGCATTATTGTTCAATTTAATACCAGTAACTGCATAAGCCGCCTTTTTCTCTGGTGACGCCAAAGGCGGCATTGAAAAATGCGCAGCATATTTTTTCAAAGGGGAAAAAGCAGCGGTGTTGCAGTTACGCAGCCCGCCGGCAAAAGCAGCAAATTTAAAAGTGAAGCAAATTCCGTTGAGTCTCCACGGACATATTATCCTACAATATAAAAAAAATGCAATCACCCCCCTTCACATTAATTGATGCCTTCAACCAGTTTTGGACGGCTTACGAGATTGGTAATAGACGGGCCCTCAGTTGTGCTTGCCTTACTTACTACTATTTATGTAGAGTTTGGAATGCAACCGGGAGGTCTATTTCATTCCGCCGCCAGAACAATTTGATATGTGCAGAATTAATGATCAGCAAACCAGCTTTGGAGCGGCATCGCAATGTGCTCAAACAACACGGGTTGATTGATTTCTTTTCTAAAGGCAAGGGAGATCCAAATATTACCTATTCAATTTTGGAGCTCCGCAGCCAACCCGGGGAGGCTAAGAAGGCAAATAATATTCCTTCTATCGAAGCAGAGAAGGAACATAATGTTACTACCGGCGAAGTAGAGAAGAAACAAAATATTACTTCCCCCGTTACTTCCCGTGATGCATATAAACAGAGTAAGAGTATAGAGGAAGATTTATTTGTAGTAGTATCGGGAGAAGTAACAAAAAATTCCTACTTGCAAAATCTCTTTGAACAGGATGCCGGCCTGCAAATGAATTACAAACAAAAAGGATTGCCGGCCGGAAAATTTTTGATCGCGGTGGAGCAATGGATGATTCAAAACCATGGCAGCAGCTACCCCGATTTTGAAAAAGCCAGGAAACATTTCCTTTACTGGATGCCCAATTTTAAATTATTAAACGAATGCGGCCATGAACCAAAATCAACCCAGGCCAATAGAAAAACTATTGCCCGGCCTAGAAAAACGAATATGGACTATGCCTCCGGACTTTGATGAAATACAACTAACCGAGGAAGAAATCAATTATGCTATCTACGATGCCAGGTGCGTAAAATACTTTGAAGAAAAAGAACGAAAGGAAAAGCTGCAGAAAACGCAGCTATTGTTGGATTGCCTCAAACCTTTTACCTCGAGTGAGTTAAAGGATTACGTGTTGAAAAACAAGACACAATTCCGGGTAGATCAGCAAAGTGAAAAAGTGTTCAACCTGCTCTGCCAGTATTTTGCAAACGATCCTGCTTTTGAGCGAAGCGGTTACCAGCTTTCAAAAGGCATCTTGCTCACCGGCCCTGTAGGAGTGGGCAAAACCGAAATGCTCCGCGTATTCAGTAAAAACAAACGGCAATGTTTTCACCTGCTATCGGTGTACGAAATTGAAGCCGCCTGCCAAAAGCAGGGTGTAGAAACCTTTCAATCCTACATTGGCATGGTACCTGGCTGGGGCAATACACCCAATTTCTTCTACCAAAAAACCATCGGCTGGGCCTTTGATGACCTTGGCCGTGAAAGCATTGTGTTCGATTTTGGCAACAAATCAGATGTCATCAGCAAGATTATCCAAACGCGGTATTTAAGCATGCAGCAAATCCCCTTCAGCAGCCTGCACCTCACTACCAATCTTACCCCGGCCGAAATTGAAAGCCGTTACGATTATGCGGTGAAAAGCCGGTTGCGGGAAATGTTCAATTACATTCAATTGGAGGGGAAGGACCGACGGTAAAAGAAAATACCTTTAAAATCCATTCCCTGCAAGTCGATAGGTCATAAGTTTAGTTGTGGGCTTTAAACTGGCTCGTTCAATAATTCGTTAGATAAGGTTCAAAAGGTTATGACTGAGTTTCCTGGTGAAATCTTAACATTAGTCGCCACCTTGTAGTCTGCATTTTAACCAGGTTCTTTTATCCATTACCCTAACCTGGACAAGCCAGAACCAAAAAGGTTGAAAAACTAAAAGTTGAATTTTTTATTTTTCCTCTGGAATACTTATCTACACAGCTTTTCAGCGAGTAGTAAAAAATATCTTGCCAAAAAATGCTAAGTTTTAAGTTGT
>JANPIJ010000322.1:0-5004 GCA_031424955.1 Ferruginibacter sp.
TATACTTCACAAGGGATAAATTAGTGAATCTTTTTTATCAAAAAATTGAAATTTCAAAGACATCAGGGTTTTTAAATCCTCCTGATGATTTTGGTTAACATTTTTGAAGAAATTTTCAATAGCTAAATGAAACGCGGTTGGCTTTTCATAATATTTAGCATACAAAATTTTCTTTTTCGTAAACTTCCACAGCCTTTCTATGATGTTAAGGTTCGGTGAATACGGCGGTAAAAATAGCAGATGAATGCCTAAGGATTTTGCCACCGTCTTTACCGTAAAGCAGTGCTGGTATCTTGCATTGTCCAGTACAATTGCTATGGGTTTATCGTTATATTTCTGTTTCAACTGTTTTAAGAATTCAATCAGCGTTTCTGACGTAATGTATGTGGTATTAGTAAGGGTGATAATTTCTTTGGTGATGGCGTTTACGGCCCCTAAAACATTCATTCGGTTTCTGCCGCCAGACGCTTTTAAAAATACCCTCACTGCACACCATAGCCGACAGATAAACGGGGCCAAAACAAAATGTGCTGCATCGCTGAAAAGCAAGTGGACTTCTCCCTTTTCAGCCGCTACTATAACGGGCTTCAACTCCGTTTCTACCCAATCATGCTGCGCTTTATTATCCGCTTTAGAAGGGATATGACCACACTTAATAAATTTTAACCCATGTCGCTTCATAAAAATCCTCACTTGCTGTGGGCTTCTTACCAGCCCTGTGAGGTCCTTTATTCGTTCTGTAGCTTCGTTGGCAGTAAGCGGAGGCTGGTTTTGAAAAGATTGTAAAATACTCTCGCAGTGATTTTCCATTTCACTCCTTTTACAGACATAATTTTTCCTTAGCAATCCCGCAAATCCCTGCTTCTTGTATACGCCTATCCATTCGCCAACCGCATTGTAATGAAGGCCAACCGTAAGCCCAATTACCTTATTGCTCCAGCCCAAAGTCGCCTTTAGATAAACAGCGAAAATTCTTTTTTGTATCATTGGATCAGGATATGCATAACGTTCATAACTTAGCTTTTCAATTTCGGTTTCGCTGATCTTGAGAAATAGAGAGGGCATATTTTGTGATTTGGTCATTACAAATTTGCCCCTCTTTTTTGAATTTTCAATTCACCCTTTTATCCCTTGCAAAGTATACTTTAGAGATGTCTTGTGTTGTAGGATTGGTTATGGTTATCCGCATTGTGTTTAATAGCAGTCCGCCAAACCAAAGCATCAATAATGCAGCTGGGATATTCAAAAGTAAAATCCCGGATGTATAGAACAACTCCGTTTCCCTTGGCTTAGATTTAAATGCTTTTGTGATTATAATTATGAGGAGAATCAAATTAAACATTCCAACTACAATGATGTATAAAAGCCCTCCTAAAATGAAATTATAGTTAGCCGTTAAATAATAGAGCCAAATAATTATAGCTCCGCCAATGAAGGATATAAGAGCAGTTTTGTATCCAAATTTCTTAAGAAGTTGTGAAGTCATAAAAATGGCGGCTAACCCACGGTTTTATCCCTTGTGCAGTATAGAAAAGCTTAATCAGATAAGATTAGCGAACATGGGCTGTTAAAAAAGCCTGTATCCTGGTAAATGAATCAAAAAAAACATTATTGGTCCATGTGTCTACATGGGCGCTGCCATTGTATAACACCGATTGATAGATTGCACCCGCGGCAGTTAATTTAGTAATAGCCAGGTTGGCCTGGGTATACCTGACCAACGGATCTAAATCTCCATATAAAAGCAGGGTGGCTGGTGCTCCTGCTGTAATAAAATTAACCGGGCTTGAATTGGTATACAGCAACGGGTCCTGCGCAGGTATTTTACCAACGGCTGAAGCCAACAGGAAAGATATTAACGGGTTTCCACCGGCGGGATTATTGTACATGTCATTCAGGTCAGTAGGGCCCGAGAAGGAAACAATCACTTTGGGTTTTACAGGACTGCTATATTTATATCCCTGCAACATGGCCAGGTGTCCACCCGCACTGGCGCCAATAAAAGCATATTTATCGGATATGGCATATTGAGTGGCCTTGTTATAAATAAATTCAATGGCTGCTTTTACATCATTTTCCTGGGTAGGAAACAGGTTGTTGGGTGCCGCTGATAAGCGGTAATTAATATTGAATATGGCATATTCGGGAACCCTCCTTTTCAACGTGTCTACAAACTGTGTAAGCTCCGATTTATCACCCGATGCCCAGGCGCCACCATGAATCATTACAATTACCTTGGTGGAAGAAGTTGTTCTTCCTGCCGGTAAATAAATATCCATATTTTGCAATGGGTCGCTTCCATAGGATGTGTTTAAATAAGTAGTCGCGGCTAGTGTACTACCATTACTGGTAACGATTTCCTTTTGACAGGAAACAAACAGCACGGACAATATAATAACCGGAATCAGTTTGAAAGTTTTCATATACGTTTGTAAGATTTATGCATAAAAATAATATTAGTTTATGAACTGGTGTTAAGTTAAGTGTAATATGACCCAATATCATATCACGAATTGGATGCACGAATTACACGAATTAAGAAATAAGCACTGTGTTAATTTCGAATTCGCTTTTTATAATTCGTGTAATAATTAATTATACGCCAATTCATTGTTAACATAGTACTAATATCCATATTTCTCTTTCCACAAATTTTTTAAATGTCTTTGAAGCTCCTGTTCCCTTGCATTGTTTCCCGGTTTATAAAACGTGGTGCCACTTATTTGGTTGGGTAGATATTCCTGCGCCTTAAAATTATTTTCATAATTATGTGAGTAGGCATAGTCTTTACCGTAATTTAAGTTCTTCATCATTTGGGTTGGTGCATTGCGGATATGCAGCGGAACCGGCAGGTCGCCGTGTTGCTGCACTGCCGCCATGGCTTCACTAATGGCTACCACTGCGGCATTACTTTTTGCAGAGCTTGCCAGGTAGGTAACACATTGCGATAAAATAATTCTCGATTCGGGATAGCCGATTTTATTAACCGCATCAAAGGTAGCATTGGCCAGCAGCAACGCATTGGGATTGGCATTGCCGATATCTTCACTTGCCAGTATCAATAACCGGCGGGCAATAAATTTTACATCTTCCCCTCCTTCTATCATCCTGGCCAGCCAGTAAACGGCTGCGTTAGGATCACTGCCGCGTATAGATTTTATAAAGGCTGAAATAATATCGTAATGCTGGTCGCCACCCTTGTCGTAAATGGCGATGCGCTGTTGTGCTATTGCCATTACTTTGTCATCCGTTATTACAATGTCATCCCCCAGCGCTTCCGTTACTAACTCCAACAGGTTTAGCAATTTTCTTGCATCGCCCCCGGATATTTTTATGAGTGCGGCAGTTTCTTTTAGCGCTATTTTTTGGGTACTTAAAATGATATCCGTTTCAATGGCATGTTGTAACAATGCCACCAGCTCCTTTTCGTCCAGCGGTTTTAAAACATATACCTGGCATCGGCTCAATAAGGCGCTGTTTACCTCAAAGGAGGGGTTTTCTGTAGTAGCGCCAATTAGTGTGATGATTCCTTTTTCTACGGCACCTAATAATGCATCCTGCTGCCCCTTGTTAAAACGGTGAATCTCATCAATAAACAGGATTACGTTTTGTTGTGTTTTAGCATGTTCAATTACTTCCCGTACTTCTTTAACGCCGCTGCTAATGGCGCTTAAAGTGTAAAACGGAACCTGTAAAGTCTGGGCAATTATATTGGCGATGGTTGTTTTGCCCACACCCGGCGGGCCCCATAAAATCATGCTCGGCACCTTGCCATTTTCAATTGCGGTGCGTAAAATACTTCCTTTACCGGTGAGATGCTGCTGACCGGCCAGTTCGTTCAGTGTTGCAGGACGTAAACGTTCTGCCAGTGGGATTTGACTTTTAGTCATATTTTCAAGTTAGGGAAAAATTGTGGAAGGGACAGGGGTTAATAAGCAGGGAACTTTAATTATTACTTAAAATCAATCATTATACCTCTATCAGTAAAAGTGATAAATCCTTGAAGCGCTTAAAGCCCTTATCTGCAGTAACTAAGGTGAAACCATTTTCAATAGCTGTAGCGGCAATTATCGCATCCGGTACTGGTGTTTTAATTTTTCTCTTGATGGAAATGGCCCTTTGTTTTATTTTATTAGTCAGCGGTAGAACACTGCAATACTCAATAACCGTTTCCCTGATTTTTATTTCAGAAGGTACTAAATCCTTTACCCCTAAAATTTCAATTTCAGTAATGACAGAAATATAGGGCTCTAATTCAAAATAAGGCCTGACATCTGCCAGGCCTTTCAATGCATAAATAATAATATTTGTGTCTAACAGTAAATTATTTCCACTCATTGCGAACTTTCTTTTGATAAATCAAGCCATCTTCAATATTGGGTAATTTTCCAAAAAAAGAGTTCAACAATTTCGGAGTCATTTTTTTACCCCTTAATTCTTTGAGAATACTTTTTATTTTTTTCTCCGGTGTGTTTTTTGGGACTTCAATTATCATTGACTAATATTTGACACTTAAAGGTAAAATATTTATTTCAAATCCAGCTTAATCTGCAACTCTTCAAACTGTTTGGCATCTATGCCGGAAGGCGCATCCAGCATCACATCCCGGCCACTGTTATTTTTTGGAAAGGCAATGAAGTCACGGATACTTTCACTTCCACCGAGGATGGCGCATAAGCGGTCAAATCCAAAAGCCAGTCCCCCATGTGGTGGAGCGCCATATTCAAAGGCGCCCAATAAAAATCCGAACTTATGTTGTTGCTCTTCGGCATCCATGCCCAATGCGGCAAACATTTTTTCCTGCAATGCCCGCTGAAAAATACGGATAGAGCCGCCACCGATTTCATTGCCGTTTAGCACCATATCGTAGGCATTTGCTTTAATGCCGGCATAAGGATGTGCCAGGTATTCCGCTGCATTTTCAATCACCGGGTTATTGTTGATCATAATATCAATGTGATCGGGCTTGGGTGAGGTAAACGGGTGATGCCTTGCTACCCAGCG
>JANPIJ010000323.1:0-68778 GCA_031424955.1 Ferruginibacter sp.
CAGCCAATCAACCGGATTGATGGCATTTTGAAAGTAACCGGTACGGCTACCTATGCCACTGATTATGTAGTGAAAAATGTTGCTCATGCGGTAATTTTTAAAAGCACTATTGCTGCGGGTGAAATTATCAATATGGATACCAGCATTGCGGAAAAATCTCCTGGCGTACTGGCTGTTATCACCCACCAAAATGCACCGAAACTGAATGTAAAAGGCGGTATCCGTGGTGGTGCCTTGCTGCAAAGTGCAGTCATCAATTTTTACGGTCAGCATATTGGGGTGGTGATAGCCGAAACATTTGAACAGGCCCGCCATGCTGCGCAACTGGTAAAAGTGGAATATAAACAAACTACTGCCCGCACTGATTTTGAGCAATGGAAGAAAGAAGCGGTTATACCAAAGGATAATCCGGATGTAAAACGCGGCGATACAGTAACCGCTTTTAGCAATGCAGAATTTAAAATTGAACACATTTATGAAACACCGGTAGAACATCATCACCCGATGGAGCCGCATGCTACCATCGCTAGCTGGGAAGGTGAAAAACTAACCCTTTACAACGGGGCGCAAATAGTGAACGGGGCTCAGTCTGCGGCAGCGGCTACGCTGGGCATACCGGCAACAAATGTTCGCATCATTACCCCGCATATAGGTGGTGGATTTGGTTCAAAAGGCGGGCAATGGGCCAACCTGGTGCTGACTGCTGTAGCGGCCAGGATAGTAAAGCGCCCGGTTAAGCTGGCACTCACCCGTCAGCAGATGTTCAATTCAGTTGGCCTTCGTCAAAAGAACCAGCAGATGCTCCGGCTTTCCGCAACAAAGGATGGCAAATTAACTTCGCTTACCCACGAAACAACTACGCATTGTGCAATAGATGCGGAATTTGTAGAACCCTGCGGAGATTGCTCCCGGTTAATGTATGATGTTTCGAATTCACTCATTTCATACCGCGTGGTGCCCATGAATATTATTTTACCGACCTATACCCGGGGGCCCGGTAAATCTACCGGAAGTTTTGCGCTTGAATCAGCCATCGATGAATTGGCCTGGCAGCTTAAAATGGATCCGATTGAATTCAGGTTAAAAAATGAGCCAGCCAAAGATCCTTCCAATGGAAAGCCATGGTCTTCCCGTGCTACGGTTCAGTGCTTACAGGAAGGGGCTAAAGCATTTGGCTGGAATAAGCGTATGATTGAACCCGGCCAACTGACTGAAGGCGATTATTCCATTGGCTATGGCGTGGCTTGTGGTACGTACCCTGCAAGACAAAGAGAAACATCCGCTATTGTGAAATTGACACGCAATAAAGGCGAAGTAAAAGCCCGCATTGAACTGGCGGCTTCCGATCTCGGAACCGGTACCCATACCATTTTGGCTCAAACGGCAGCGGATGCGTTGGGGCTGGCGGTTGGTCAAATCGACGTTCAAATCGGGGATTCGGATTTGCCGCCCGCTGCAGGTTCTGTGGGCTCTGTTGGTGCAGCCAGTTTTGCCAATGCCGTTAATGATGCCTGTACCAAAATAACGGATGAGCTGATTGCAACATCCGGAAAACAATTTATAAAGCGACCTACCGCGGCGGAATTAATGATCGCCAGTAATCTCAGCGAGTTTCAAACAAGGGTGAATGCCAAACCACCGGCCGAAGCAAATAATTATTCCTGTAATAGTTTCAATGCCAATTTTGCTGAAGTGTGGGTAAACAAATTTACCGGCATGGTAAAAGTGAAACGTTTCCTGGCTGTAACCGGTGCCGGAAAAATATTGAATCCTAAAACCGCCCGGTCCCAGATCATTGGAGGCGTGGTGTGGGGAATTGGAATGGCATTAACGGAAGAGTCTGTTATAGATGAACGTTGGGGGAACTTTATCACCCGGTCATTTGCGGATTATCATGTGCCTTCCAATTTAGATATCGGCACCATCGAAACCATTTTCATCGATGAAAAAGATACCATCACCAACACAATGGGCATCAAGGGAATTGGTGAAGTGGGGATTGTAGGTGTAGCCGGGGCGGTGGTCAATGCTATTTTTAATGCCACCGGAAAGCGGGTAAGGGAGTTACCGGTTACACCGGATAAACTATTGTAAACGGAACCTGGGTCAGGTAGGCGCAGGACTCCCGTCCTGTGACTCCCGGCCTGTGTCCTCGATGTTACTACTTTCTGTGGTTTTATGATTATACCGTTAATACTTTTGTTGATTCCTCGCCAAACTGGCTGATAATACGCACAGCAACTTTTTGCCCTTTCTTCTTTACTTCTATCGGGTGAGAAATATGGCCATACAAGCGATCAAACGCTTCATCATCTATTTCAATCTTCAGCGTTTTTTCTACCTTCTTTTTGGTTCCGTCTTTGGCAAGGTTGTCAAGCCCTTTTTTCCATTTATCAAATTCATCTTTATCGCCACCGCAAAAGAAAACCTGTTTTACTACAAAGTTGCTGCCATCATAATCATCATCTACCATCCAGTAGGCTATGTCTGCAACGCTGCGTGCTTTTACTTCATCTTTAATAGGGTCGTAAATATCTAAGCCTTTTATTTCTACTGTTACTTCTTTTCCATTTTTATTCAGATCAATATCCGGTTCTCCAATGGTTACAAAACTTGCTGCCGATTTTGCCGGTTTCTTTTTTAAACCTTCCTGTAATAAATCATCATGTATCCGGCATTTGGTTACTTCAAAGTTGCCCATGCTGGTGGTTTGCGTGCTGCCTTCAATATCGCTTTCGAAACTAAAACCCAATATAACCAGCCAATTGGCATCGCCTCTCTGCCTGCATTCTTTTACCGCATCACTTACCAGTTTTTTACTTACGGTACCAAATTTTGGCCCTATATGGAAATATGCTTTTTCCTCCCCCTTAACTGTTTGATAAAACCCTTCTGCGTGCAATGCTTCACCGGCCAATAATTCTACACTTCTAAAAATCACCATTTCATCTTTACGGCCATTTTTAATACCGGCGCTTAACAGGTGTTGTTTGATTACTTCTTCAAATGCTCCCTCTTCTTCATTTACCCTTATTTCGTCATCCAGTTCTTCCGGACTAACTGGCTCATAATTTTGCAGGGTTTCTACGGTAAAAGGGCCACTTACCCGGAGCAGTTTTTTATCCTGCTCAGGTTGATCGTACAAGGTTTCTGTGGCAGGCGGTTCATCGTTTGCCAAACTTTTTAAAGTGATATGCGGAACGGTTTTATATTTAAATCCCTGGCGGATATCGTTACCTTTTTCATCATACAAATTATAATAAGGAAATATCGCTGTCATTAAACGTTGCTTGGCAATATTTAAGGCAATTCTGCTGGTATCAATAGTTATCCAACGCCTGCCCCATTGCTCGGCAACATAGGCTGTTGTGCCACTACCACAGGTTGGGTCGAGGACTAAATCGCCTGGATCGGTAGTCATTAAAATACATCTTTCAATTACTTTTAAATTGGTTTGAACAACATACTTCTTCTCATCCGTAAAACTTCCAGTTAAAGTATCTGTCCAAATGTTACCAAATTCTTTATATGGAAAATCATTAGCAAATCTTCTGAATCTTAAGCTATTTGAAGCCTCCTGAAGTCTGCCCAATGCAGCTAGTCTTTCCATACCTTTAGGATAATTTGCCTTCCAATGTGAATTAGAGTTTGGTAAATATGTTTTACCATTAAAACTAAATGGTTGTCGTTCTTTTGAAGCACCTTGAGATTGTAGGTTATCTGGATTATATAAACGAGCATCCCTTGGTAATTCTACTTCCAATCTTTTTTCTTCTGATGCAACGCCCCTAAAACTTCCATTTGAAAATAATACCCAGCCCGCATTAGAATCTCCTGGTTTCGAATTTTGTTGTGTAAATAATTTTCTTGATTTAACAATCTCAGCCCTTTTTCCGTACCACAATAAAAAATCTCCCTGTGTGGCAAGAGTCTTTGAGGCAAAGCCGCTCGTAGTTTGAAAAATAATTTGACTCACAAAATTTTCACTCCCAAAAACTTCATCCATAACACTCCTCACCAAATGCACATTTTCATCACTTATCTGAACAAAGCATGACCCACTTTCTGTAAGTAATTCTTTGGCTATTATTAAACGGTCACGCAAATATCCTAAGTAAGAATGAATACCCAATTCCCATGTATCCCTAAATGCTTTTATCTGTTCGGGTTCACCGGTTAGTGCTTCATCATTACCATCTTTTACATCCCGGTTGTTTAGTTTTATTTGCCAGTTGCCGCCGTATTTAATGCCATAGGGTGGGTCAAAAAAAATGGTTTGCACCTGCCCTGCCATTCCTTCCCGTTCCAGTAAACTGGCCATTACCAAATGGCTGTCGCCCTGTATCAGCCGGTTAGTCCAGCCGTCCTGGTGCTGGTAGTATTCGCTTACTTTTTCTATTTCATCTTTTTCCAATGCATTGCCAAACAATTCGTTTACGCTAAACAGGTCTAATTGCGGGCTTTGCGTTTCAGTAAGCTTGTACAGGTTTTTTATCAGGGTTTCGGGCGCTATATGTTCGTGCCGGTATAAGCTGCGGATATCCACTTTCAGTAATTCATCCCGGTCATCGTTTCCGTATTTATTCAGCCAAAATAATTCAGGGTCCTGCCCGCGGTGTACCACCGGATTTTTGGGCAATTCCAATACCTTTTTACCGTCCTGCACTTTGGCATTGGCATCTTCATAGCCTGCTTCTTCTTTGCTGGGTATATGGGCACGTTTGTCGGTGGTATGTTTGATGGATGCTACTTTTTTGGCCATGGTCTGAACTATGATTTATTTGATTATTTGATGGGCTATGATTTTATGCCTTTGTTTTTATGCCTTTGTTTTGATGATTACGATTTATGGACGGGTTTCATTACTCTTTTAAACTGTAAGCTCCTGCTACCAAAGTTTATCAACAGACCAATTTGCATTTTATAAGCTTCCAGATAGTTAATTGCCTGGGCAAGGTGAACATCCTCCAACTGAATGATTGCTTTTAGTTCAACCATTATTTTCCCTTCTACAAAAAAGTCAACTCTCCTTGTACCAATATTTTCGCCTTTGTAAAAAATTTCCATTTCATGCTCACGGCTGAATGCTACCTGCTGATTATTCATTTCAATAGCTAACGCTCGCTGATAAATAACTTCCTGGAAACCATTTCCCAACAATTTGTGTACTTCCATTGCACAGCCAATAATTTTGCCAGTGAGATAACTTTCAGGGTATTGTTCATTAATCATAGTATTCATTTAATCATTATAAATCATAGTTCAGACGATCATCTGTTTTCTTTGATGGCATCGGTATGTATGTGGTAATTCACTTTTGCCAAAGTGCGTTGCAGGTTCCAGTCTAATTTCAGCCGGTCGTTTTCATCTGTTTTGAGGCGTTGGTACTCTTTAATAAGGAGCAATTGGAATTTTGGACTTATCCACATACCAAAATGAAATGCAATATCCTTGTGGGCATAAGTGCTCCCATATCTACCGGCTTTTGCTGTTATCCCTATTGCTCCTGTCTGTTCTATCCAGTTTTTAGCCGATAATACAAAATTGTTTCCACCTGAAGTATTTTTAATTGTACCGAATTCGGTATAATTAAAAACCGGGTTATACATCGCTTCCCATTCTCCCAGATACTCAATTGTATTCTTCAAGCTTAACCATTTAATGATAATTACTTCCCCTAATTGGCTTCGTGCCATATCGGTCAGTGAAATGTAATCTTCATTGTTGTGTGAAACAATTGCTATTGGATGCTCTTCAATGTTTATTATTTTACTTTTTGCCATTCTTCTGTTTTTTATTGTGGCATAATCGCTATTATTAGAATTATTTTCTATTCAAAGGAGTCGAATAGCCTCTCTTTAAACCCGTCGAATCCGACGGGTTTAAAGAGAGGCTATTTTTTCAATCAACTGGTTCCTGATATTTCGAATATCATCTGCCACTTCAATAAAATGCCATTCAGGATATCCGTATTTTTCTTTTAAGGCATTCACAGCAGGCATCCACCGGTTTTCTACAAACCATTTCTTTTCTGCTTTATCCTTACTCATACCGCTTATTTCTATCATCAGATTTTTAATGGTTCCGTCTTTTCCTTTTACCCTGGCAATAAAATCGGTAAAATACATTCGGTCTTTACCCTCTTTTACATAAGGGATTGTAAAGCCAAGGAATTGATTTTTTACATAGCATTCCACCGTTTCAATTTCCTCTAAGGTTTTGGCACAAATACCTTCCCAGCCGCTGTCCATCACTACATAGTTTATGTGGCTTTTTTTGGTGGGATACACGTCTTTTACGGTGTTGCCATTCACATATTTGGTGCTGCTAAATTTGTTATAATAGTTAAACACCGGGCGGATATGTTCAGTGGTATTGTGCTGCGGATTAATTCCCCTTACAATGTGGTCAACAATTTTCTTTGGGTCATCAAAGAACAGCAGCTTTTTAAATTCAGGTTTCTGATTCAGCACAATCACTTTTTCATTGTACCATTCCGCCACAATTGTTTTTAGTTTATTAAATTTTTGAAAACGTGGATTGTCTTCTTCATCGCAGAAATGGCGCTTAATCAATTCTTTTGTTATCCCGAAAATTAACTCCTGGTCTCTTTTTTCTAAAACAGATTTAACCTGGAGTTTTTCTTCAGATGCAGAAATAGGACTGGTCATTATGGTTTCCGTAGGAAATTTAGATCCGTCAATTTCATAATTTTCAATAGCGCTGAAATCGTATTTTATTTCACCATCATAATTTTCAACCCGGTAACCAACTACATTTGGAAATTGAATTTCCATTGCTGTCTGCCTGTCGTGCATGGATGCGATATGCGTTAAATCATCCGGGGCTGGTGGCGGACCGGTGGTGCCGCCCTTAAACATTTTAAATGGCACACCAATAATATGCGCATATTCGGGAGGAAATTTTTCAATTAAATTTTCCGGTTTGAATTTGTGTTTGTCTTTTAAATCAATTTCCTCGCCGGTATCCACCCGGTAAGTTTTGAGCAGGTAACTTATTCTACGCAAAGCCCGGCCAGCCACCTGCTCACAAAGCAACTGCGAACCAAAGGCACGCAACCCCATGATATGCGTAACGGTATTGGCATCCCAACCTTCGGTAAGCATGGAAACCGACACTACACAACGAATATGTGAACCCAATTTTCCCTGCTGGCCTACCGTGTTTACTACTTCCCGTAAAATCTCCGCATCGGATATCTTTTCTGTGCTTCCCTGGCCGTGCAACCTGGCGTATGTCTGCTTAAACGCTTCAATCTCGGACAAAAATATTTTCTTAAAGTCATCATTAATTTGCTCTCCATTTTCCAAAGCATCGCTGTCGATCAGCAATGTAGGCGGTCGCTTTTTAGCAGTTTTGGTATTAGGTTCATAATTGGAGAACAGTTCTTTAATACCATCCACCACCATTTTTTCACCATTTTCAAGTGTGTATTCGTAACCAGCCACATATTTGTAAACTTCTTTGGATACGGCTGTATTATTACAAACAACTATAAACACAGGCGGTGCTGAAAATAAATTCACTTTATCTTCCCGGTGCTTTCTAATTCCTTTATCATATTCTACATAATGATTGTAAAACTGGTCTAAAGCGCCCTTCACCAATGCTGGTAATTTTGGAGGTGCTTCTCTAAATACTGTTCCCTCCTGGCTTGCATCCCGTTTTTGTGTGCGTACGCCTTTTCTTGGAAAAGCATTTGGGTCTTGCTCCACCACCTTTCTGTACAAGTCTCTCAAAACCGGCATTGTTAACTCCTGTGTGTTATCACTTTCCGGTAAGAAGGGAATTTTAACCAGGCCTGATTCAATAGCTTCTATTAATCCAAAGTCTGAAACCACCCAGGGGAAAAGGCTGTATGGTGTGTAACCTGAACCGGTTAAATAGTATGGAGTGGCTGAAAGATCGTAAACTGATTGCAGTTTAAATCGTTTTGCTATCTCCCGCAGCCCACTAAACCAAACCGCCGCTCTTGCGTTTTCATCTGCTTCCTCGTTGTCGGTGGTTTTGCTTTTTGATTTTGGTAAATAGCAATGATGGGCCTCATCATTGAGTATTAAAACCCTGCTGCCGGATTTGAATTTGCCCAAAGTTCTTTTAACTACCTGCGCAAAATCTTCCTTGTTATCTGTATCAATTTTTTCACCCTTTAAGTTTACTTTTCCATCAAAAGGGCTGCGTTTATTTCCCTGGAGAATCTTTGGTTCAAAGGTGTGATAGTTGGTAATTACCAGACGTGCATTCAGGTTTTCCAACCGATGTTCCATATTGGTTGGAATTAAACCACGTACCCGGTAATAATCCTCAATATCTTTTGGGTTTTTGTTTTTTGTATCCACAAACAAAACACCTAACCTGCTTTTGATGGTTACGCCAGGTGCAACAATTAAGAAGTAGTCTGCAAAGCGGGTATCATTTCTGTATTCCTGCCTGTTGAAATAATGATAGCAAACCAGGCAGGCCATTACAACCGTTTTACCGGAACCGGTAGCCATCTTAAATGCAATCCGGGGCAATTGATCGGCGGGTGAATCGCTTACCGTTTGCTGTCCGTGGTGAAGCAGGTTTAAAATATGCTGCCCCGCATTGGATTTTTCGGCAATTTCATTTATCCATATAGCAGTTTCTACTGCTTCCTGCTGGGCGAAGAATAATTTTTTGGTAACTAACCGTTCCGGATTGTTGAACCAGAATATCAATAGCTCTTTGGTAATCCTGGTGGTGTTAGGATAGCAGGCAACTCTCCAAAGGCCGACTTCATTTCTGCAGAGGTTTATGATATGGGTGATATATTCGGCTGCATTGTCGTTCCACTCAAAAGCTTCTTTTTGCCCGGTTTGCCTGGCAGGTATTACCGCTGAATCTGTCTTAAATATTCTACGACCCCTACAGATATTATTATAATCCAAACTGCCCTCACTGTCTGTATCGTAATGAAGTGTAGGTTGGTGGTATGGGCTGTTTAGGATCGGGTTATCTGCAATCATATATTTAAAAAAGTAAGTATCAGGGTACTAAAAATAGGGAAAATTAATCTTGTTTTGAATCTTATATTCACCTGTATAATTTGATGGTTGAAATACTTGTTATACTTTAGTTGAAAATTTATTGTATGAAAATAGTATGGTTGCTGTTATGCATCGCATTTGCAGGATGTGGCCCAAAATCCAATGAAGAAATTGCAAAGGATTTAATCACCGAAAAATTGAAAACCACGCTGCCCGATTTTAAGGATTATGAATCCGTAAATTTTGGCGCCCTGGGCTCTGCCTCTTTGCCGTACGAAGAAACTGACCAGTATGTTGCCAATTCAAAAGCCATCAAAGATTGTAATGATTCCATTGCTTCACTGGAGTTATTGATGAAAGAAAATAAAACTGCCTCATCTGCCAATACTTACAGCAGCAGGTTGCAGGAATTGAAGGACAGTATCCGTGCTAAAGGGGAAAGGAACGCCACGGGCAAACAAAGCTACACTCCGGAAAAATTGTTTAAAATGAGCCACGCTTACACGTTAAAAGACAAAGCCGGTTTGGACAAAAAAACTGAGGAACAATTTTATATGGATAAGGACCTGAAAAAGGTGTTGAAGGTTCGTAAAGTGTATTAATGTGGCGATAAGTATAAAAGACACGAAGGGATTAGAAATTTTAGGCACGAATTACACGAATTCCCTATAGGCAATGTGTTAATTCGTGTAATTCGAGCATCAAATTCGTGCTATCAAAATTGAATCACATCATCCTTAACATTCGCATATAACTTAACTAACAAAACCAAACAACATGAACAACTCAAACAATTCTTCAACTGTACTTGTGGCAGGTGCTACAGGTTTTTTAGGCGCTGAAATTTGTCGGCAGTTAATAGCGAAAAATAGAAAAGTGAAAGCCTTGGTTCGGACCACATCAGATTCCAATAAAGTAGCTCAGTTAAAAGAATCAGGTGTTGAAATTGTAGCAGGTGATCTGAAAGATAAGTCTTCATTGGAAAATGCTATGCAGGGAGTTGGAGCCGTTATTTCTACCGTATCTTCAAGCTTCTCCAGGCAGGAAGGTGATTCCATTCAAACAGTAGATGATGAAGGACAAAATAATTTGATTGATGCTGCCGTAGCTGCAAACGTTAGTCAGTTTGTATATGTTTCATTTTGTCCTATGCCGGGTCAATTTCCGCTGCAGGCAGCAAAACGAAAAGTGGAAAAGCACCTTGCCGACTGTGGTTTAAATTATTCCATTTTACAACCAACCTATTTCATGGATATATGGCTTAGCCCTGCAGTAGGCTTTGATTATCCCAACGCCAAAGCAACCATCTACGGAGAAGGAACGAAAAGGATTTCGTGGATAGCTGTTAAAGACGTTGCGTCGTTTGCAGTAGCGGTACTGGATAATCCCCTGTCTCAAAACAGCGTGATTGAACTGGGTGGCCCGGAGGCATTGAGCCCGCTTGAAGTAGTGAATATTTTTGAGACAGTACTGGGAAAAAAGTTTGAACTGCAGTTTGTACGGGAAGAGGCCCTTAGATTACAAAAAGAGAATGCGGAAGACCCGTTAAGTGAATCCTTTGCCGCATTGATGCTGGGAGTTGCAAACGGAAGTGAAATTAATATGAAAAACACCCTTGATCTTTTCCCGATCCAGCTAACTTCTGTAAATGATTTTGCAAAAGCATAAATGTGTAATAGCAAATTTGATATATCATACATTTCCATTTTAACGGGGCATGTGACAGACGGCTGATCCTTAAAACAGCGACCTTTAAAATAACATTTCTTTCTGTTGTAATTGATGATGACAACAGGCATAAAAGGAATCTAACCCTTACCTTAGCCGAAATAAGAAATGTCTTTTTCCGAATTACAAGATCCCAATCGTTATGACCATGAACCGCTTTCTTTTTTTTACCTGCTTTTTTTTAATATCAAATCAGTCGGTTGCCCAATATAAGAGTAACATTTTCCCTGCACCTGTACAAATTGCGTCCATTAAATCAGCAGCGGTAACCCTCGGTGCCCGTACCATATTGTATTATGATAAAGCCTTTGAAGCCCAGGCAGTTTATCTCCGCGATCAGTTACAGATGCAAACAGGTTTAACATTCATGATGAAGGGAATGCCCCCGAATTCAACAGTACCTGCTGAGGGGATTGTTTTAAAATACGATGCTGTTTCAATCACCCGAACTGAAATGTACGAGTTAAAAAGTGGTAACAATAGGGTGTTGATCACTGCAAAAGATACCCGTGGATTTGTAAATGCCTTCCAAACCCTGTTGCAGTTAATTCCATTCGCACCGCAACCAATCATTACGGTGCCCGCTGTAGCCATTACAGATTACCCGAAGTTCAGTTACCGCGGTATGCACCTGGATGTGGTAAGGCATTTCTTCCCGGTGAGCTATATCAAAAAATACATCGACTACCTCACCTTTCACAAGTTCAATACTTTTCACTGGCATTTAACCGACGACCAGGGCTGGCGTTTTGAAACAAGCAGTTATCCTAAATTGAATTCCGTTGCATCATGGAGAGATGCTACCCTGATCGGGCATTTTAAAGATACCCCTGCCCGCTATGATGATCGGCGGTATGGAGGTTTTTATACCAAAGATGAAATAAGGGAAATTGTGGGGTATGCAACTGTGCGGGGCATTACCATTATTCCCGAACTGGATATTCCGGGGCACAGCAGGGCTGCCATTGCTGCCTACCCACAACTGAGTACGAAACCCGATACTACCTGGAACGTAGCCACCACATGGGGAATGTATAACCGGCAAAACAATGTGCTGGCTCCCAACGATTTTACCTTTCAGTTTTTGAAGGATGTTTTTAAAGAACTGACGGAGTTGTTTCCTTCTACCTATATCCACGTGGGTGGTGATGAATGCAGCAAAATATGGTGGAAACAAGACCCTGCCACGCAGCAGTTTATGCGCCGCAATAATATCAAAAGCGAGAAAGCACTGGAGACTTATTTTATAGAATACATCGCCAAATATCTGAAGCAGCTTAACCGGAAAGTAATTGGCTGGCATGAAATAGCCGAAGGTGACGTAGATACCAATACACTCATCATGAACTGGGCAGATGAAAAGCAGGCCATCGCAGTTGCTAAAAAAGGCTTTGATATCATTATGACCCCGGGAAAACCGTTTTATTTTGATCATTTCCAATCAAAAGACCCCAACGACAGCCTGGCAATTCACGGGTACAATACCATGGATGCGGTGTATCATTACGAGGTGATTCCTGCTGCCGTCCGTAAAGCCAACCTGGCCCAAAAAATTATCGGAGGGCAGGCCAATGTGTGGACCGAATATATGGGTACAACCACCAAGGTAGACTACATGGTTCTACCGAGGATGACAGCGCTTAGCGAAAACCTGTGGAGCAAAACAAAAAACTATCCTGATTTTGTAAGACGGCTGGAAAAATATATTATACCGAGATATGAATATTGGAGTAGCAGTTATTTTAAAGGTTTCAGGATATGGACTAAAGGAAAATAATTAGTAGAGTAAACATCTCTCCCGCCGGGTCATGCGCATTAAACATCCAACTCGTTAAAAGACAATACCAGGCTGCTGATACCGGTACTTACTTTTCTACAGGCTATGCCAGCCTTTTGCAGCATCAGGCGGGATGCTTTAGCCGTATCTGTATCCGCATATTTATCCGATAAATAGATCACTTCTTTAATGCCGGATTGTATGATGGCTTTTGTACATTCATTGCAGGGAAATAGCGCCGTATAAATTTTACATCCCTTCAAATCCATTCCAATATTATTTAAAATGGCATTGAGTTCGGCGTGGCAGATAAAGGGATACTTGGTTTGCATAAAATCGCCTTGTTTTTCCCAGGGAAACTCATCATCATCACAACCGGTTGGCAGCCCGTTATACCCGGCCCCCACAATTTTGTTTTGCTCATTTACGATACAGGCACCCACCTGTGTACTGGGGTCCTTACTCCGGCAGGCGCTTAGCAATGCCACCCCCATAAAATACTCATCCCAGGAAATATAATTTTGTCTTTTTTGCAATGCCGGCATAATGATTTAATGTTAAAATAAACAGCGTATACGAATATAAGGGATTTAGTATTGCGGGCTATTTTTCAGGCAGCGTTTCATTTTACAGTAGTCAGCAGGGATACTGTAATCTATGTTGATTGGTTTAGACTTGCTATTCAAGATGCATTCACGGAATTTTAATCGGAATGATGGATGGAGGTTTATATGTTGCTGAAAATATTGAAGGCTGCGTAATGTTTTGCTGTAGGATCAGGCCGCGGCCTGATCCTACAAGGCTACAGACTTTTCTTCCCTCAGCAAGGTTATATAAAAACCCGTCAAAGCTGGAGTATCGGTTTTAAACAGAACAACATCGCACATTTTTATACTGTTGAAAGTATAATTATTCATTTTACTGACCGGGTGCATTCCAGCCGGAACCCGGGTTAAAGTAGTTCCAAATCAGTGCGGATAATTTGCGGGTAAGTACCCATGCTTCATTGCTTTTGGCCCAACTGGTATCTTTATTGTTTTTAGTAAATACACTGAGTATATAGGGATTTTTTTTACCGTTCACATACATTACTTCGCTACGACTTGCATCTACCGCACCATTTTTATCGGCTACAAAAACACCGGGTGGTATTTCACTGATGGCTTCTTCGTCCCAGTATTGCCTGCTTAGCAAGCGCAGCATTTTTTCGCTGGCGGCGGTGTTAAGCATTTTCCTGTTTACAATTCTTTCCATCAGTGTTCCCATTTCGCGGGGTGTGGTTTGCCCCCAGCCATAAACAGACCGGTTGCTTTCTCTTTCCGGTGTACGGCTGTTTACCCTGGTTGCTTTAAAACCAAGGCTGTCCAGTATTTGATTGATTCTTGCGCCACCACCCGCCAGTGATTGCAACCATAGGCTCGCGGTATTATCGCTGGTGGTCAGCATCAGCATCATCACCTTGCTCAGTTCAATTTTTTCTCCATTTTTAAATGAGCCAAGGATATCTTCTCCGGCATAATATAACGAATCACGGTAGGTCAATTGCTGGTGATACTGTAGTTTATTTTGAGAAAGTTGATCCATTATACCGGTAAGGATCGGAATCTTCACAATACTGGCAGTGGGGAAAATGGTATCGGCGTTGATGGCGGCAATCTTATCATGTTTCAGGTCATGTATATAAATTCCAATATCCCCATTGAATCCTTTAATCAGTTCTTCTACCTGGCGCTGCAATTTTTTGTCGGTATGCTGTGCCAGTATCATTACAGGAAATAACAGGCAGGCGAGTAAAATTTTTTGTTTCATAATTTTGCTGTACCAAGTTAGCTTTTATAACTGTTGCAGGCAAAAAGGGTTGAAACCCTGAACAATAAGAGTTGGTACATATTTCCCCTATTAACGCAAGGAGCTCAACACCCGGATTCTACCACTTGCTGATTCAGAAAATGATGGCATAAGTAACAGCCTGTCTTTTATGAAGCAATAAAAAGATGGAGGTTGCAATCCAAATCAATTGACTTTCGGATTTTGAATGCAACCTTTATAAGTGTAGTGATTTATTAATCCTGGAATTATTCCCAATCGTCGGAAGAAGTTATGCCTCCATCCATCCAGGTCCATTCTATTTTTTGATAGGTAAACGCAATTTCTTCATACTCGGCAAATTTCACCAGTTCCGGGTTTTTGTTGTTCAGCATGATGGTTTTAATATCTATCAGTTGGGCATTGGTTAATTTAATGGTATAGTGATTTACTTCCACTCCTGTACCACCAGCCCCTTGTGTTTTTGGGGTAAAAAACTGTAGCTCCCAACTGGTGATATTTTCATTGTTCACCAAAGCGTTGAACAGTAATGGCGAGCTTTTGTCAACCTGTTTGGTAATTACAAAAGGTTTGTGCTGTCGTTTGCCTGTGGCCTGGCCTGAAGCCGGATCCCTTGGTGAAACGATTTCATGGCTAACAGCAATCACCATGATCTTTCCTTCCCGTCCTTTTTGGGTTACACTTCCTTTTATGTCGCCTTGTTTTTGCCCCTTTAATTTGAGGTACGCATTGAGTGCCATAGTTAAATAATTTAGTGTAACAAGTTACGGATTCATTTTTACGGATGCAAGTGATAAGGTGAAACAAGAATTGTTATTGTTTAATTTCCGGCAACGTTTGTCTGCAGGTGGACATATTTTGAGAATTGCAATCTTAGAAACATTTCCGGAAACAGTTTCAAAAGCTTTTGATAATTTTATTGCTGCACACTGTTACTTAAGCCGCCGACAATTGAAGTTTATGGACTTGCTCCGTAATTTTATTATAAAAAAAGGCGAATTGCAAAAACGTAATTTGATTGAATCTCCTTTTAAGTTGATTCATCCGCAAGGTATAAGACTGTATTTAGGCCGGCGGAGATGGAATAAATTTTAGTGTTTACTGAAAAATTAGTAGCAGCATAATGGGAAATTTTAAACCCAACGAATTCGAGGGGTTTAAAGTAGTCGAAGCCGACACTTTGCAATAGACAAGTGTCATTTTAAATATACCGGTTTCGGGATAATTAGAAGCCTCGGATCCGATGCATCAAAAATCAATAACATGACAAAGAGTAAAACAATAATTGTAAAAGGAACAGAGATTAACATCTTTCAAAAAGGCAAAGATGATTATATCCCTTACGGATATGGTTAAAGGGTTTGGAGATGATACTATGATATATAGTTGGATGCGAAACCGAAACACATTGGAATTCATTGGAATTTGGGAAGAGTTGAATAATCCGGATTTTAAAGGTAACGAATTCGTAACCTTTAAAGCCCAGGCTGGATTAAACAGTTTTAACCTTACGCCCCGTAAATGGGTGGATGCTACAAATGCAATTGGTATTGTATCTAAAGCAGGCAGGTATGGAGGCGGCACATTTGCCCATAAAGACATAGCATTTGAATTTGGAAGTTGGTTAAGCCCGGAATTTAAGCTCTACCTCATCAAAGAATTTCAACGCCTTAAAGAAGATGAAAACGACCGCCTCAAGCTGGAATGGAACCTGCAACGCACTTTAGCCAAAGTAAACTACCGGATTCATACAGATGCCATCAAAGCAAATTTGATTCCGGTATCACTTTCAAAAGACAATATAAATTTTGTGTATGCCGATGAAGCAGATATGTTGAATATGGCTTTGTTTGGAATGACTGCAAAACAATGGAGAGATGCCAACCCAAAAGCGGAAGGCAATATTCGTGACCAGGCCGGTATTGAACAATTGGTTGTACTATCCAATATGGAAAGCATTAATGCCGTTTTAATACACAACGGTTTAAGCCAGCCCGAAAGATTGATACAACTGAACAAAATGGCCATTACACAAATGAAATCATTGCTGCAAAACAGCACCATTAAGAAATTAAAATAGAGTTGCTCCAACACAAAGTACAGTTAAAGGCATTGAGTGATAAACTTTGGAACAACTTCCGGATTGGCGGCATCAGCAATCGGAATGCTGTCGCAAAATCCCTTTTAATTGTCGTTTTTGAACTGTATTTATTTTGTACAATTGTTGGATGTTTGCATTGTTAAACTCAACTTCATCACCATAAAAATTTAACACATAATGGAAGCAGTAGCAAAAACCATCATTACAGTAGAAACTACCATTAATGCCCCGGTTGCAAAAGTTTGGGAAAGCTGGACCAGTCCCGAACACATCACCCAATGGAATAACGCTTCCGACGACTGGCATACACCCCGGGCAGAAAATGACTTAAGACCAGGTGGCAGGTTTGTTGCCCGGATGGAAGCCAGGGACGGAACGATGGGTTTTGATTTTGGGGGAACATACGATGCAGTGAGGCCAAATGAATATATTGAATACACCCTGGATGACGAAAGGAAAGTCACTATAACCTTTGTCTCCGAAGAAAATAGTACGAAAGTGATAGAAAGCTTTGAAGCAGAAAATACGAACTCAATAGAATTACAAAGGGGAGGCTGGCAGGCCATTCTGGATAATTTCAAAAAGCATACAGAAGCTATGGCCTAAACTTTTTACCAGTCATCATTGAATGGTATTGCCAATTGCATAATTAAAAGGGCCCTGGTTTTTACCGGGGCTTTCTTCGCCATAGGCGACATCCGCACCGCACACGAAAAGCAGGGCCATGCGGCAATTTAAAATGCACGCAAACGATATTCTTCCCGGCCCGCTATTGAACTCCAGTTTTCCTTTGTCAAAATAAGCAACCGTTTTTAAGCACCCTTTGTTTTCATATCACTGATCAGCATCTTAATAAATGCTGACCATTATCATAGGTTTGATAACACGCCACAAATAGCTTTGCCTTTCGATTGAAATAGAATCGGACTGATTTAAGATTGTATTGTGTTTACCTGCCGGAGTATTGGTCGTTTCTATATAAATTTCTAACAATGAAATTGATATAAAATGAATTCATTGATGCCTGTACCTGAACTCCCCAAAACGGATCCAAGAGTAAAGCTGATTGCAGCAAAGATTAAAAAAGAAAACCGACGGCCAGATGCCCTGATTGAAATTTTACACACGGCACAGAATGCTTATGGGTACCTGCCCGTTAATGTGCTTTCCTATATCACCAAAGAGCTTCGGCTGCCACCTTCCAGGGTGTATTCAACCGTGAGTTTTTATCATTTCTTTTCCTTAAAATCCAAGGGAGAACATACCTGCTTAGTATGCACCGGTACTGCCTGTTATGTGAAGGGGGCCCAGCTTATTTTGAATGAAATTGAAAAGCAATTTGCACTGAAACCGGGGCAGGTAAGTACTGACAATAAACTGGGTGTACAGGTGGCACGTTGCATTGGTGCCTGTGGCCTGGCACCTGCGGTGGTGCTGGACGATGAAGTGCATGCAAAAGTAAATGCGGCAGAACTAATACATACCATCAACGCTAAAATTGTGGCACCATGAACCGGCAGGATTTACAAACCATCATTTATGCCGAGAAGGCAAAAGATCAAAACAATAAATACAAAAACAAACTGTGTGTATGCTGCGGTGGAAGCTGCATTTCTTCCGGATCGGAAGCGGTATTGAAAAAATTACAGGAAGAAATCAAAACCCGTGGATTGGAAGCAGATGTGGAAGTAACTGCTACTGGCTGCATGGGCCCCTGCAACCACGGGCCATTGATCCGGTTTTTGCCGGATGACACCATTTATCAAAAAGTAGATTGCAGCAATATTGCCAGGGTAGTGCAAAGCCAGTTGATAGATAAAAAACCAATTGAAGACCTGTTGATTTTTTCGGACTCCCGGCCCAAACCTTTTATCAAGGCATCCGAAGATCCCTTCTTTAAAAAGCAAATGAAGATTGCACTAAAAAATTGCGGCCATATTAATCCCGAAAAAATTGAAGATTATCTGATTCATGATGGCTACCAGGCGTTGGATAAAGTGTTGTTCCAGTTATCGCCCGAAGAAGTAATTGCAGAAATCAAGCACAGCAGGATGCGGGGGCGTGGAGGCGCCGGTTACCCAACAGGGTTAAAATGGGAAACGGTTTATAAATATGTAAACGACCAGAAATACGTGATATGCAATGGCGATGAGGGAGACCCCGGCGCTTTTATGGACAGAAGCATTTTGGAAGGTAATCCGCACCGGGTACTGGAAGGCATGACCATCGCTGCTTATGCGGTTGGCGCCAGTAAAGGTTATGCCTATATCAGGGGTGAGTATCCGCTGGCCATCAAACGTTTTGAACTGGCCATTAAACAGGCCAAAAAATTAGGGGTTCTGGGCAGTAATATTTTAGGCACTTCCTTTTCATTTGATATCGAAGTAAGGATTGGCGCCGGTGCATTTGTTTGCGGTGAAGAAACAGCTTTGATTGCCTCCATTGAGGGAAAACGGGGAACACCCAAACCCCGTCCGCCCTTTCCGGCAGAATCCGGGCTGTGGGGCAAGCCCACCCTGATCAATAATGTGGAAACCTTTGCCGGTATTACACCCATTATCAACAATGGCGGCGAATGGTACAGCGATATCGGCACCCCCAAAAGTGCCGGTACAAAAGTATTTGCGCTGGCAGGTAAAATCAACTACTCCGGGCTGATAGAAGTACCAATGGGAACCACTTTGCGGGAGATTATTTTTGATATCGGCGGAGGCATGCAGGGTGGTGGACAGTTTAAAGCAGCGCAAACCGGCGGGCCATCCGGTGGTTGTATACCGGCGGAACACCTGGATGTAAAAATGGACTATGAATCCCTTATCGGCCTTGGGTCCATCATGGGATCGGGTGGATTGATAGTGATGGATGAGCGTTCGGATATGGTGGATGTGGCAAGGTATTTCATGGAATTCTGCATGGATGAAAGTTGCGGCAAATGTGTGCCCTGCAGGGTAGGCACCAAAATGATGCATGACCTGTTGCAGAAAATATGCGATAATAAAGGAACTACCATTGATGTGGAACGCCTGGAAGAACTGGCGGTATATGTGAAGGAAGCGAGCCTCTGTGGATTAGGCGCCTCAGCTCCCAATCCATTGTTGAGTACGCTTCGCCATTTCAGGCAGGAGTATGATAGCAGGATTGACAGGGAATTGTGAATGGTCAATGGTGAATAGTGAATGGGCAATAGTGCATAATGAATCAAAGTTGATTAGTTAGAATAAAGCTCATGCAAAAGACGAATGAGATAAAAAATGATGGCGATGCTTTTCTTAGCGACTTTGTTCCATAGTGTCTTTGCATGAAAACCAAATAGCATTTGTAAAAAAAAGTTCTCCCCCGGAGGTGGATTGTATGGCTAAAATATTTGTATTTATAGACGAAACAAAACTGGAAGTAGATACCGGGAAAACAATCCTGGAAGTTTGCCGGGAAAACAACATCGAAATTATCACGATGTGCCATTTAAAAGGAGTATCGGATATAGGCGCCTGTCGTTTATGCCTGGTGGAGATTGAAGGAAATAATAAATTGTTATCCGCCTGCACAACAAAGGTTGCAGCAAATATGGTGATCCATACCAAAACCGACCGGATAAAGAAGTACCAGCGCATTACAACGGAATTAATTTTTGCAGAACGCAATCATGTGTGCTCTGTATGTGTTGCCAACGGAAATTGTGATTTGCAAAAGCTCGGATATAAAGTTGGTATGGACCATATCCGTTACCCGTTTCTGTTCCCTCAGTGTAATGTTGATACTTCCCATCCATTATTTGTGCTGGATCACAACCGGTGCATCATGTGTACACGTTGTGTAAGGGTTTGCGGCGAAGTGGAAGGCGCCTACAACTGGGACGTAATGAACAGGGGAAACCAGGTGCGGATCATCTCCGACTTTAATACACCATGGGGCGAATCTATTACCTGTACCTCCTGTGGCAAATGTTTGCATGCCTGTCCTACCGGTGCTATCTGGCCCAAAGGCATTGTACAGGGACAACTTGAAAAGCATCCTGAAATGATTAATGAGTTGGTGGAAAGGAGGAAGATGGGGTTGTGAAGATGGTTGATGGTTGATAGTTGATGGTTGGGTGTCCGCAGGATGTTCGGTTAGTTGGATCTTCGGTTAGTTGCGCTGTTGGAATTGTGTTGTTTAAAATAAACAAAAATCTAAAAAATGAGCAAAAAGAAATTGGCAACGGTATGGCTGGGTGGATGTTCGGGATGCCACATGTCTTTGCTGGATATTGACGAAAGAATATTGGATGTGGCCAAACTGGCCGACATTGTAAAGAGCCCGGTGGTAGATGGAAAAGAATTTCCGGAAGTGGATATCGCCCTGGTGGAAGGCTCGGTTACAAGTGATGAACATTTTCGTGAAATAAAACATATCCGCAAAAATGCAAAAACATTGATTGCATTTGGCGACTGCGCGGTGATGACCAACGTGACAGGCATGCGCAATTATTTTCCTTTGAAAGAAGTATTTGATGCGGCATACGTAAATGCCATTAGTAATGATGGCCGGGGGCAGGTTCCGGATCACCCCGCCTTACTGAAATTAAACGATAAGGTGGTACCATTGCAGGAAGTAGTGAATGTTGATTTTGTAATACCTGGCTGCCCGCCGGATGCAGACACCATCTTTTATGTATTGTTTGAGTTTTTAAATGACCGCATTCCAAATTTAAGCGAAGTTAAAAAATTGAAATATGGATAAGGCTGAAAAAAGAACCATCTACATATCGCCGGTTACACGGATTGAAGGGCATGCAAAAATATCCATTCAGTTAGATGAACAGGGGAATGTAGAAGATGCACTGTTTCATGTAAATGAATTCAGGGGTTTTGAAAAATTTTGTGAAGGGAGGATGTACACCGAGATGCCCACCATTACGCCGAGAATTTGCGGAATATGCCCTACCAGTCATACACTGGCCAGTGTAAAAGCCTGTGAAATGATCCAGGGTATTCAGCCCACTTACACCGCCAACCTGTTGAGGCGGCTCATGCATATCGGGCAAAATCTTTCTTCCCATGCATTGTCTTTTTTTCATTTATCATCACCCGATTTTTTATTGGGCTATGACAGCGACCCGGTTAAAAGAAATATATTGGGTATTGCAGAAAAATACCCTGACATCGCCCTGCGGGGAATACGCCTCAGAAAATTCGGGCAGGAAATGAGCGAACGGATTACCGGGAAAAAAATTCATATCATGGGCATTGTACCGGGTGGAATGGCTTTCCCGCTTACAGAAGATAACCGGCTCGCCCTGCTGCAATGGATACCCGAAGCAATCGAAACAGTTAAAAAGGGAATTGATATCATCAAAACATTTCACAAAGAAAATGCTGCAATGGTTGAATCATTTGCAACATCTCCCACTTTATATCTGGGAACCGTTGGGCCAAATGGCGAGCATGAATTGTACGATGGCAAACTGCGTTTCATGGATGCGGATGGCACCATTTTGCAGGACCAGGTAAACCCCGCAAAATATTTAGATTATATCGCTGAGCGTTCGGTTAACTGGTCTTATTTAAAATATCCTTATTACAAACCTTTTGGTTTTGAAAAGGGATTTTACCGGGTAGGCCCCTTGGCCAGGTTAAATGTAGCCAACAGGATGAAAACACCGCTGGCCCAAAAAGAATTTGAATTATTTAAAGCAATGAATGGGGGTAAACCAGTGCACGGCACTTTCTATTTTCATTATACCCGGCTGATAGAAGCATTGGGTGATGTGGAAATTGCAGCAGGCATTTTAAATGACCCGGAAGTTACCTCTACTCATATTCAGCACCATGGCCGGTGGAACTATGCCGAAGGGATTGGAAGTTCTGAGGCGCCCCGTGGTACGCTGTTTCATCATTATAAAACGGATGAAACCGGTAAACTGACCAACGTAAATCTATTGATTGCAACCGGGCAAAACAATCCATCCATGAACCGCTCTGTTCTGGAAGTAGCGAAGCAATATGTACACGGAATTAATATTGAAGAAGGCATGCTAAACCGGGTGGAATCTACCATTCGTTGTTATGACCCCTGTTTGTCCTGTTCTACCCATGCCATCGGGCAAATGCCCATGCTGGTGGAAGTATTTGATGCAGCCGGCAACAGAATCAGGTCAATTGAAAGGGGCTAATCATAATCATTGTATTGAATCCATTTAGCCAGTAATGAAGCGGCTTCTGTGGCATTGCGAATCGCCTTTTCCGATAAGCTGTTTCCCATCTCAAAATCATGTGCTCCTATGGCACAAATATAAAATTGGGTGTTGGTTGAAAATAATTTGCTGGTAAGGCTTACCAGCATTGCTGCGTTAATTTGATGAGAAAAGGCCCGTGCCTGGTGATCTTCCGCCAACAACGGCCCGAAGGAAATAGTTTCTTCCTCCAATGATGCATCAATAAATACCACTCTGTCAAATTTTGATAAATCATCTGCCAATGCAATATCCAGTTGCTGTGTGGTAATAACAGTAACTGCCGGTAATTTCATTTCTTCTATTAACCGGCAGATATGCGCTCCCACACCATCATCAGATCGCAAAGTATTACCGATGCCGACAATGCAGGT
The DNA here is from genome assembly GCA_031424955.1 of Ferruginibacter sp. Taxonomy (GTDB): domain Bacteria; phylum Bacteroidota; class Bacteroidia; order Chitinophagales; family Chitinophagaceae; genus Ferruginibacter. Next base: position 23,048 of record JANPIJ010000323.1, read on the forward strand.
GCTTTTTTTCTCAGCTTCTTCCTGGTTAATTTTTTCCGTATTCATACCCTACCCTTATTAAAAAATACTGTAACACAATATAGGCAGCATGGTTGTTTATAAAGATGATCCATGTTAGTATTGATACATAATCAGGTTTGTTTTTAAATAAGCTTTAGCGTCTCACACCATATCGATGTGTAAAAGTAAAAAGAGCTACTGTCAGTCTTACAAGTGGTTTATCTTTGGTAAATAAAATAGCAACACCTGTATGAAACCCGAAGAACTCTCCCAACTCCGCAAAGACTATACAATGCATTCGCTCAATGAAGATGAGGTGGATGATTCACCCATTACACAATTTGAAAAATGGTGGCAGGATGCAGAACAATCCAGGATAGAAGAAATGAACGCCATGACTGTGGCGACTGCAGGCAGTGATGGAATGCCGGATGCCAGAACCGTTTTATTGAAGGCAGTAGATGAACAAGGGTTTGTTTTTTTTACCAATTATAATAGCGCAAAAAGCCAGCAGCTTGAACTGAATAGTAATTGCTGCTTATTGTTTTTCTGGAAAGAACTGGAGAGGCAGGTACGCATTAATGGGGTGGCCGAAAAAATTTCTGTAAAAGAAAGTATTGAGTATTTTGACAGCCGCCCGGAAGGAAGTAAAATAGGAGCATGGGCATCTCCGCAAAGTATGGTGGTAGCTGGTAAAGCCATGTTGAAAGAAACATTTCAATATTATGCGGAACGGTTTAAACATGGCCAGGTACCCAAGCCACCACATTGGGGTGGTTACCGGGTAAAGCCTGTTCGCATTGAGTTTTGGCAGGGCCGCCCAAGCAGGATGCATGACCGGATATTGTATACACAATTGAAAGGTGGCTTATGGAAAACGGAAAGATTAGCGCCCTGATATACCCCCGGCCATTCCGGTATTCCGGAATAAAAGTCCACGACCCCGTTTATTCTACCTCCGCCAGGTGTTTTACGAGGACTGATACTGTGAAAAATCAGTCCCGTTTGTACATTTTTAAATGTGGTTCTTTTTTTGTTATGTTGTAATGGCCGTCATAAAGAAGAACCAAACTATTTTGCCTGTAATTTCAAAAAAATCAATTTAATGCATCTGTGCAATTTTAAATCAACCATTTTCTTTTTGTTTTTTCTTGGTTTCATTTTATCAGCGGTTGCGCAGGATACCGCTTTCCGGCCTAAGCATGCAGCGATAGTATTTCCTTACCCAATGTTGAAGGAGAAATGGCGATCCTCTATCGGCTTCACATTAATGACCACCCCGGAAGACATCACAGAAGAAGTGAGGCTTAGGATACCATGCGGCGATTATCGTGTGTTAAGACGGATCAATGATCATTTTATAGCAAATGGAAGGTTATTATTCCAGGTATTGCAAAATCACCTTTCGGTAGGAGTCCATTATGTAAGGCCATTAAATGATCAGCTTTTTTTTACCGCCGGCGACGATATGGGGTATTGGTTTGGCTTTTTAAAACTGGATGGGTTCGACAGTAAAGCCAATGGCCTGATTAATTATCCCAACATGTCGCTAGGCTATAAAACAAGAAAAAACCTGTTGATCACACTGAAAGCACAGGTTTCATTCATCCTTCATTACCAGGCATCCAACGGTGAGAATAAATATGTTTCCACAAACAGTTATTATAACGGGGAAACTTTTACACTGGCGCTGGAACAGCCTTTTTACAATAAGAAACATTTAACCCTGGCTTTCTCCGGAATCAATAATTATTTTTATTGGCAAACCTGGGCCTTGTATTGTAAAACAAACCGAAAAGTTTTTTACCCACAAATTACCCTGGGATTTATTTTATGAAAACAATCATCACCTTCCTCGCCATCAGCTTCATTCTTTGTTCCTGTAAAAAGGAATATGAGGTAATTATACCGGATAGCTCCACCTGGATGCTTTTTAATTCACCTTCTGCACAATCATTAAAGCGTCCGGCATTGTTGGCCATGGAGGGTGTTTACGGTCTTTCAAATGCAACCGGTTTTTTTGGCGACCTCCTCGCAGTAAAAGAAAGTCATACCATTAAAGGAAATGATACCACTTTTCATATTTCAGGATTTTTCGGAAAGGACATTGCCTATTTTATTTGTGAAGGAAAGCAATTGAATGGCACTATTTTACTAAATGGGTACTGGCGAAAAATGGTAAGCACCGAAACCGGTATTATCCGGCTAACAATTGCCCCGGCTGATGGGGCGAATATATTACTCAGTTCAAACCCGGTTATAGTTGCCGGCAATGTTACTTTTAAAGGCTTATATGGAAAGGAGCAGGAGGAGCCGGGAGATTCGATCGCCTTTACGTACAAGCGCCAATTAAACAAAACACCAGGTGATTTCCAAATAGTGGCTCACCGTTCCGGCGGGCGCACCTCCGACCTGTTGCCTGTATCGGAAAATTCGGTGGCGATGATTTTGAAGACAGCAGAGTTTGGAACCACCGGGGTTGAAATAGATGTACGGTTTACAAAGGATGGCGTTCCCATCCTCTACCACGACAATACCCTGAATTTAAGAGTAGTGCAAAAATCCGGACTGGCGGGCCCTATAGAGAATTATACGTATAACCAACTGACAACTTTTATCCGGCTGATTCATGGCGAAAATATACCGACCCTGCGGGAAGCGTTGGATGCGGTAGTTTATCAAACCTCCTTATCCTTTGTTTGGTTAGATACAAAATATATTGGTTCAATTGCCCCGGTGGAAGTGCTGCAAAGGGAATTTATACAGAAGGCTGCGGTACGGGGAAGGAAACTTGACATTGTTATTGGCCTTCCGGGACAGGATCAGCTCAATCAGTTCCTGGCATTGCCCAATTATGCCGGCACGCCTTCCTTATGTGAATTAAGCATTGATGATGTAGTGAAAACCAATGCCAAAATATGGGCACCCCGCTTTACTGAAGGGACACAAACGGACAAGGTAGCCGAAGTGCATGCACAGGGAAGAAAAGCATTTGTGTGGACACTGGATGTTCCTGATTTTATCAAGCAATATATCAGGGAAGGCGATTTTGATGGTATCTTATCAAATTACCCTACCTGCGTAGCATATAATTATTATGTACATGAGTAAAAGTTATATGGTAATACCGGTAATAATGGCACTGGTAAGTTTTAATAACCTGTATGCACAAGCTATTGTTAAAACTGATTCCCTTATTACAAGAAAACAGTCGCTGGTATTACATTTAGGCGGCGGTATATCTAACTACGCCCGTGACATCAACATAAAGGCCATTGGTATTCCGGGAAGCATTAACCGGTTAAGTGCTGCGGGTACCGTGAGATTGATGTGGTATCCTAATCACAGGCTGCGTGTAGGTATAGAAAGCGGCTACATGCAGTTTTATTCTTACCGGGTAAAAAACGGTACTATCCCCGGAAGTGTAAGCCTGGAAGCAATTCCCCTGCTGGTGGTATGGTCAATGCCCATTGTAAAAAGAGTGAGTATTTTTGCCGGCTTTGGCTCTTATATCCTTATTTCGCATCTCAACTACCAGGGAGCAGTAAAGTCAAGAGCAACTGTATTAGGCTCGAATATTGCGATGTCGTACACCTTACCGCTTTCACCAGTATTGGGGATTGCTACGGAGGCAAAATGGATGAATGCTTTTGAAACCAAAGATGGGTGCGTGAGCTTGCAGGTACAACTGGTGTGGAAATTTATTCAATGGAAATAACTTACCCGATATGAAAAAAAAAGGCAGTTTATTTTTTACCATCTTATTTTCCCATTTATTATCTGTGGGTCAAATACTGCCGGATACGCTTCGTCAAAATGGGTTACTATATTTTGTGAGCGATACACAGCAACCGATGATGGTAGAGAAGCTGTTGCTTAAATCCAATCAGAATACCCGGGCAACAGCCAGCATTTTTACCGCTATTTTAAATGATAAGCCTAACAGCCTGTACATGCTGGGCGATGTGGTTGCCCTTGGCTATGCCCGCAAAAAATGGAAAAAAGTGGACCAGTTTTTATCGGACAGCCGTCGCGAAGGAATTGAAGTATGTGGCATATTGGGCAATCATGAAATAATGGGAAGGAGAAAAAAAGGCGAAAGGAATTTTCAAAAAAGATTCCCGATGAATGTATCTACTGGCTATATATCGGTAAAAGATTCAGTAGCGGTGGTATTGCTCAATTCAAACTTTAACGCACTTTCTGCTGCAAATGTACTAAAGCAACAGGAATGGTATAAGACAACACTACGTAATTTAGATACCAATCAGGCGATCAGGGCAGTCATTGTCGGCTGTCATCACTCTCCTTTCACCAATAGTAAAATTGTAAAAGGTTCCTCCAGGGTACAACAACAGTTTGTTCCCGATTTTATTCAGTCAAAAAAAGGAAGGCTTTTTATTTCAGGCCATGCGCATGCCTTTGAACATTTTAAAATGATGGAGAAGGATTTCCTGGTGATTGGCGGAGGCGGGGGCCTTCACCAGCCATTGAATTTATCTTCAGCCAATACTCCTGATTTAGCGGTTGACTACAAGCCCATGTTTCATTATTTAACGGTAAAGCGGGTGAATGACAATTTAAAAATCAATTCTCATTTTTTGAAGAATGACTTTTCAGGATTTGACAACGGACTTAGTTTTAATACAATGTTGACAGGTTTAAATTTAGCTAAAACCACCGACGCCCCTATACAGCCAAAGAGTAATAAATAAACCAATATTTAATAAATCTGCTAAGTTATTTTCCTGCTCACGGGCAGATAGTAAACCCTGCTCCATGACAGAGCAATTTTCACCCTTCAACAAATGCTGCCTGAAGTTGCCTTGAAATTCCAAAAATAAAACTACTCATTGCATTTATTATTCATATCTTGATCCGGTATAACGTTGCTGAATCGTCCAATTAAAGATCACGCCCCTATCAATTGCCGCTAATTTATTTCTCCGCACCTGATACAGTACATTCATTTTTCAACCTAAAAACAACTAATATGAAATTAATTTTCGCAATGGATTTATTTGCAATTGTTAGCTGTAACAGTACGGCAAAAAAAGAAACCCGGCAGATGCCCGGTGCATACACCATGTTATCGCAGTCTGTAAATGATGGTAAAACGGATACTACCTACACCACTCTTAAGCAACTAAAATTTACACCGGTGATTACATGATGTACGCGAATGTAAATCCTGCTGATTCCGCGTCGTCTTTTGGTATTGGCCCTTATACCGCCGATACCGGTGGGGTAAAGGAAAATCTTATTTACAGCGCTGCTGATACCACAGCTAATACTTCGCCGGGCAGTTTTAATTTAGTGATAGAAAATACACCCAAAGGATACAAACAGGTGATACCTGAAATTGAATCAGGTGGGCAGAAATTCAGGCTCACCGAAGAATATGATGCTGTTGGTACAACTGAGAAATCACCCCTGGATGGCGCCTGGAAAGAAATTAAATCTTATACGATTAAAGGAAAGGATACTACTGTAAATAATGCAACACAATTTAAAACATACTATGCCGGGCATTTTATATTTGGGCATACCTGGGCCGATTCTACCAAAAAATTGCATACGGGTATGGGGTATGGTACATTCGCAATGAACGGAACAAATAAAGTAAAAGAGAATGTGGAGGCATCAACCTATTACCAGGTAAGAGGTAAAATTTTTGATATTGATATTGAATTAACGGGTGCCGATGAATTTAAACAAACGATTACCGAAAGTAATGGAGATAAAGGGGTGGAAATCTATCAGCGGGTAAAGAAATAGCCGGGTAGTAAAATATAATACTTCAATAAAAAGTTCATTCAGCTGGATGAACTTTTTATTGAAGTACTTGGTTGAATGGTTAACGGGTAATACACTACAGTTTTTGTTTATCCGTAGCCCGGGATTTAGTTTAATTAAATCCTTTTCCACATGCAATAGCAGCATCCTAACCCAGGCTTGAATTGTATGTATCCGGAAGCATGAGGGACGTTTTAATCACTGTTTTCAAGGTGAAGATGCTGATGATACGCACCTGCAGCGATGTGCATAGCAAAACCAGCTATGGCAGTGTCTTTAAGAATGTTAATCAACGCCATGGTTCTCATCTCGGGATCACCCGCATCCATGTAATTGGGTATATGAATTAAAAAAACAAAAAGGATTAACAATGCAGCCAGCAGGTAGCCTGCTACTTTTACCATGTTATTGGTAATAAATGCCAGGCCTACGAGTACAAAAGCGCTTCCCGTAAAATAGGCCCAGATAATACCACCCGGCAACTGTGGGGGAACATATACCAGCAGGTCGTGTGGTTTAATAAAATGAAAAACACCAAATACTATCATTACTAGTGATAACAGGTAAATAGCAATTCTCGAAAGAATGTGATAATGTTTCATAATTCCTTTTTTTATAACATAAAGCTATTTCTTAATAGAGGAAGAAATGATGATAGCGGTCATGTTTTATGATGGAGATTAATGACATTGCTATGTGTCAGTATTTGTTTAACCAGTTTTTTGATGGATGCATTTCCAATCGTTGCATAGGTTTTTTGTTAGGTTTGTTAACCCTTCTACCCCTCAGGATATCACAGATTGAAATGCGGCGTTCTGTAGCCGGTTTTTAAAATCTGCGGGTCTCCTGCAAGGAGGGAATGACTATCGGTTATTAGCTTTTTTTTAGTTGGTTAATAACCGGTTCGCTTACGAGTTTAAAATAGGAGGCTTTAAACCGGTTGTTAATAATTGTTCCCTGCACTTCCGCCTTCCTGACCGATTCACAAAAGCCATCTTTCGCATGTGCATCTCCATGTGAATTGATATCGGTTCCATCTACAAAATATGACTTGCCATCAATACGGACCGCCAGGTCACAACTCTTGCCGGGCAGGCCCAGTTTACATTGACCGCAGGATGCTTCCACAACCTGTAATTTTTTATTGGGATCTGGTGTAGCTGTTTTCACGGTTTGGCTTTGTACCGTTGCAGAAAGAAGAAAGCAGCTTAATAATAGTATTGAGATTATTTTTTTCATAAAATGATGTTGAAATGAAATTCAATTTAGTCAATTTACTGAATGCAGGCCACCAGAAAAATATTTCAGTTCATTCTGCTTAAATCAAAGTAAGTTTAATTCACCGGTATCCGGCACTAAGAAACGATTTAAATACGCGGTTTATTTTTACATTTATAAAAAAAGGCAATGAATAATAACGACAAAATAATTGATGAAGGATCAATAAGAGATTATGTTCGTGATTACACTATTTTCCCCAACCTGCGGGAGATCGTTCAACGGGCACAGGACGAAAACCCGGACATACGTGCTTTAGCCCTCAGCCCGATTAATGTAGAACGAACCATTGAACAGCTCAGCGAACGTGGGATTATTACCATCGGCGCCCTGGATAAGGTGTTGAATGACCATACAGCGGAGATAATTCAGTTAATGAATCAATACGATAGCGCTTCAATAGCCGCAAGGCATGTGTATACTCCAGTCTATATTTTATTGGAAAATATTTCAACTGAATTGTGATCTTACCGCAATGAAAGGATGCAATATAATCCAGGGACTATCGGATGTCGCCTGGATAAAAAACGAAGAGTTGCCATCCTGGTTACCATAACTGCATGGCAGACTAATAAAAAACGGATGAAGAAGTTTTTAAAATGCAGCGTTCTGCAATAGAAGCATAGTAGTAACTTAGGGAATGGAAACGTTTCTGCTTTTAATAAAACCAATGCTCCTTTTCTGGAGTGCTGCCTTGCCGCTTTGGGTAATAGGCAGGCTGTGGATAACAGGCAGGCGAATGAGTGCCGGAAAAAATGTGAGCATCAAAAGGGAACTGGTACTTTTTATATTTATTGCCTATATCTGCGCAGTATTTTCTGTTACAATTGCCCCTGTTTCATTATCGGGAATTAGCGAACAGGTAGCGTCATCAATTAATTTTATCCCGGTTATCTATACTTACAAATTCTACATCAGCACGCTTGCAGACCCAAGTGGAGTAAAAACGGAGAATGCACTCGAAAATATTATAGGCAATTTACTACTGTTCATTCCTTTCGGGATGATACTTCCCTGCATCTCGCCAGGATTTAAAAAGCTTCAAAATATAGTAGCCGCCACTTTCTTTTGTTCCTTGCTTATTGAATTTTGCCAGGTTATTTTAGGTTATTTTGATACCTATCGCACCGCAGATATTGATGATATTATTTTAAATACAGTGAGTGGTATAATTGGCTGGCTGATCTTTACCAGGGTAATCGAACGGTATTTTTTCAGGGGCAACTACTCTGCTAATTATTTCGGGTAGTCAGTAACGGGAGCCGGCAAATCTTATAAAACTCCCCCTGTTTAGGTGAGCTTTTACCCTTGTAAGCAAGGGCCTTCCCCGTATTATCCTTTTGCCAATACTGGTATATTGAAATGCCAGCGGGTAAAAGTGACAATTTGTTTATATTTATTTGCGGTGATACCCGGACAGCGCTTACTGTAAAAGTTTGCTCATGAAATATTGATGCTGAACTTTACGAAAAGCATTATCATCCTTTTTGAATTCGAAATCAAACCTGCAATATGAATAAATTATTTTTCTTTATTTTGATGCTTTCGCAAACCATTACATTTAGCCAGGCCCCGGTAGAAAAATATGAGATAGATTCTGCATCCATTGAACAAGCCGGGGTACCCAAAGGAGAAGTATTAAAATTTTCTTTCGAAAAATCTGGCATCTTTGCGGGAACATGGCGGGAGTATTGGGTGTATGTTCCTGCTCAATACCGCCCCGAAAAGCCAGCCTGTGTTTACATCAACCAGGACGGTATTCAATGGAAGGCTCCAACAGTATTTGATAACCTGATTTATCGCAACGAAATGCCGGTAACCATTGGCGTTTTTATAATGCCCGGCCGTATAAAAGCAGATGAAGATGCAGCAGCCAACGACCGTTTTAACAGGAGTTTTGAATATGATGGTTTAGGAGATGCCTATGCCCGTTTTATCCTGGAAGAAATTTTGCCCGAAGTGGAAAAGCAACATACCAGTGATGGCCGTAAAATAGTATTGTCAAAAAATGGGAACGACCGTGCCATTGGCGGATCAAGCAGTGGTGCGGTTTGCGCCTTTACGGCTGCATGGGAAAAGCCGGATGAATTTAGCCGGGTGTTTAGTGCAATTGGCACCTATGTAGGGCTACGCGGCGCTGACCGGTATCCAACAATGGTCAGAAAGTATGAACCCAAACCCATCAGGATTTTTTTGCAGGATGGAACTAATGACCTGAATATTTATGCAGGCGATTGGTGGATGGCCAACCAAACAATGGAACGGGCGCTTGCATTTGCAGGATACCAGGTTCGGCATGTGTGGGGCGAAGGAGCTCATAACGGGAGCCAGGGTATTTCCATCTTTCCTGCTGCCATGCGCTGGCTTTGGAAAGACTGGCCAATGCCGGTTACAAAAGGATCTACAAAAAACCAATACCTGGCTGATATATTGATACCGGGAGAAGATTGGGAACTGGTGGGGCAGGGCTATAAATTTACAGAGGGCATAGCCGCCAATGCAAAAGGCGAAGTTTTTTACCAGGATATTCCGGATTCAAAAACATATAAAGTAAATGAGGAAGGAAAATTGACAACATTAGCAATTGATTCCAAAAAAGCGAGCGGTACCTGTTTTGGTGCTGACGGAAAAAGATATGTGGCAGCAGGCACAACAATGCAGATTATAAGGTATGATGCCAGTGAAAAAGAAACCATTGTAGCCGACAGCATTAAAGGCAACGATTTGGCGGTTGCTAAAAATGGCAATATATATGTAACCGCTCCCGATGGAAGCGAAAGGCCCGGTAAGCTTTACCTTATAAAACCAACCGGTGAAAAAATAGTAGTGGATGAAGGATTAAAATATCCCAATGGCATTGCGCTCTCGCCGGATCAAACGCAGGTGTATGTTACAGAATCAGCATCTCACTGGGTGTGGATTTATAAAATTAAATCCGATGGAACGCTGGCTTACAAACAACGCTTTGGCTGGTTACATGTAGCAGATGTAAATGAAAATGCCTGGCCCGACGGGCTTAAGTGTGATACCGCAGGCAGGGTGTATGTCACCTCCCGGCTGGGTATACAGGTGATGGATCAGTTGGGGAGGGTTAATGCCATCATTCCTTTACCCGCGGCAACGGTTTCAAATTGTTGTTTTGGCGGAGCAGGTTTTAATGTACTGTATGTTGCATGCGGTGATAAAGTGTTTCGCAGAAAATTAAATACAAAAGGCGCAAATGGATTTGATAATGCATACAAACCTAAAAAGCCTAACCTGTAACCAGGCGTCCGTTTACAAAAAGTACTAACCAGTTTCTTTAGCTTATATTTATTTAAAATTTGCATCCATGAAATGAGCCATTGTAAAAGTTGAATACCAACCGGAATGATCACAGGCGAATTCCATGTGACTTAAATCAAACAATAAAAACTTATGAAAAAAATTGCACTGCTATTATTTTTAATAGCCACCAGCATGTTCCAGTTGAACGCACAAAACAAAAAATCCCCTCAAAAATTGTTGCGGCATGTGGTACTGTTTAGCTTTAAGGAAGGCAGTACCGCCGCCCAGGTTAAAACGGTTACCGATGCCTTTGAACAATTGCCACAAAAGATCGCCCAGATAAAAGCATTTGAATGGGGTACCAACAATAGTCCCGAAAACCTGAACCAGGGCTTTACACATTGTTTTTTTGTAAGCTTCGTCTCTGAAAAAGACAGGGATATCTATTTGCCGCACCCGGCCCACCAGGCTTTTGTGGAGGTATTAAAACCGATACTGGATAAGGTGTTGGTTATTGATTACTGGAATGAACATTAAGGTGTGAAAGATAAGCACGCTTTGTGACTTAATACATCATTTGCCCTGTGGCAGCCCACCTATAGACTTCGAAAGCAAACTGAACCTTTATTAAAACTACAAGACAGGTTTAAAGTATGGCAACAGAATTTGTACTTGAAAAGTTTGGAAGTGGAATGCACTACATAATGCTCGACAAAAAAACAGTTGTGGCACTAACTAAGAACGGTAATAAAAGAGCCATTTGCAGACTGAATAATTCATTAGAATTTCATTGTGCAATTATACCCAAAAAGGATGGTGGCCATTTTATTAATATCGGCTTGAAAATTTGCAAAAAATTAAAGATAAAAGAAGGTTCACTTGTTACCGCGACATTTTTGGTAGATAAAACTCAATATCAATTTGAAATGCCGGAAGAATTAAAAGAAGTTTTAGATACCGACTTTGAAGCAGAAAGAATTTTTCACTCGTTAACGGCGGGGAATCAACGGGGACTCATTTACCTGGTATCACAGGTTAAATCAGGCGAGAAGAAAATTCAGAGAGCATTGAAAATTGTGGAGAAAATTAAAAAAGGAGTAACATCACCAAAGATTATTTTGAAATACTGATCTTGCTAACTACTAAGGGTAGCAAGCAACATTATGTGTTTGCGCGGTTGAACATGTGCACTGCCTCACCAACGACTTATAAAGCTGATACTAATTTTATTCAAACAGTAAGCGGTGCTATTGGCACCCCCACTACCTTGCCGGAATAAACAAGAAATACGACTGTGGGTCGCCTGTTGAAAACGGGCAATTAATATAAAGCAACGGTCAGATATATCACCTGCTTTTTTACAATTTCAAACTCACCTTCTTACCCGTTTTCACTGCCTTATAAATGGCGTCTATAATCTTTAAGTCTTTTACACCTTCTTCGCCATCTACCGGCACCACAGGTTGTTTTCCTTCCAGGATGATTGACGCCATTTCATCCATCTGCACCGTTTGGTGCGTAACGTGAGGGTGGGTTAATTCACCCTTATTGGTTCGGCCTTTAATAGGGCCATAGCCGGTAGAAGGTTGTAATTCAGCAAAACCATTTTCAGCATTCAGGAAAAACCGGTCCAGGTTATTCATGCTATAAGTTGACAGGCAGGAAGCAACCGCCCCGCCGGGGAAACCCAGTTGAAACTGGATCGTTTCATCAACACCTTCTTTAAATTTTTCAAAATTGGTTTTCGTTTCCTGTGCGGTAACCCAAACAGGGTCTTCGCCGATCATATACCGGGAACCATTAATTGCATAAATACCGATGTCCATCATGGCGCCACCACCTGCCAGTTGCCGGTTGAGCCGCCATTGTTTGGGATCGCCAATTCTAAAGCCGCACAGGCCCTGGAAAAACAGGACTTTCCCCATTTCCCCGGCAGTACGCATGCGGATTATTTCCAGGGTTTTTGGTTCAAAATGCATGCGGTATCCCACCAGTAATTTCACATTTGCCTGCCTGCAGGCATCTACCATTTCCTGCCCTTCCTTTGCATTGATGGCCATGGGCTTTTCGCATATTACATGTTTGCCAGCTTTTGCCAGGCGGATCACCTGGGAATGATGCAGGGCGTTGGGCGTAATTACATACACGGCGTCGATATCCGGGTTGTTTTTTATCCCGTCAAAAGTTTCATAATTGTAGCAGTTTTTATCCGGAATATTGTACTTGCCCTGCCAGGTTTTTATTTTATCGGGGGTACCACTGATCAGGCCGGTTAATTTAGCCTTTTTAGATGAAAGCATTGCTTCCGCTACCCTGTTACCATAACTGCCAAGGCCCATTATGGCTACTCTTAGAACCGGTCCATCATAAGGAGCCTGATCAAAATCCTTCATACTTGCAAGCGTGTGCACGGGTTCGAAGTGTAAGGCAAAAGCCGAAGCAGTCAGTTTTTGTAAAAAATCACGACGTGAATTCATAAAAAGTATTTAGGAAATTGATAAAAGTATAATCGCTTTAAGGTGATACATTCAACAGGCAATGAGTGGTCAGCTTCAGGAACATCATTGAATGAACCTGCAATAAAGTTATATTTTTTAAAATAACGGGATGGTATTTTTTTTGCATCTTTGCTAATAAAAATTAATTGCTTTCAAAATTGCGGAGTAAAAGCGTTTGACCATCCAACATTCATTGTCGTAGCATAAATGCCGTAAGGGTTTGCAACCGCTGACGGAGTTAGGCTAACCCCCATGGTGGCTATCAGCCCTGTATGCGGATGATCAGGCACTAACTATTTAAACGAGATTGATTCACCATTTACGATTAACTTATCAGTGTTATAACCGGTACCTGTTGCCGGTCGGGATAAAATCATTTTGGCTATTGCACCAATTAAAAAGAGGCTGCCCCGGGGCAACCTCTTTTTAATATATGATCTTTTAAATTTTACTGCGGACGTTTCACCGTATTCATTTGAAGGGTAACGGCAGTTTGTGCCAGCATTCTTCCGTTTATGGTAGCGCCGGTAGTCATATTGATACCAGTCTTTCCAAGTATATTTCCTTCAAAATGACTGGTGGTTCCTAAAGTAACCGCACCGGCTACCTGCCAGTAAATATTCTTTGCCTGTGCGCCACCGGCTAAAGTAACCCTCACTGCTGAACTCATGATAAGTGTACCCGCAACCTGGAATATCCAGATATCATCCGGGCCACCTGAAATGGTAATATTTGTTGGGATGATTACAGAAGTAGTCCATTTATATAAGCCGGGGGTGAGGGTTTTGCCTCCAATACTTCCTGCGCCCAAATTAACGAAGTTGGGGTTAGACCGGCCTGCTGCGTCTGTGTAGGCAGTTTGCATATCACTTACCGCGGTGGTTAACCTGCTGGGGTTGATCACACTGCACGGGAGCGGACCGGCTGCATTTACAGAGTATATGGTACCCGTTACTTCTGAACATTTTAAAAGGATAGCTGCTCCTGTTATGGGGCTTGTTCCAATATCACCGGTTACAGCAGATTTATAAACATCGGTAATACCTGATTTTGACAGGATCACGAAGTTTCCCGCCATCCCAAGATTGACTCCTCCGCTCAGTGTTTGCTGATTAAGTGCAACAGTTTGTTTTGAAGTTGAATTGGAAGAAACGAGCGCAGGGGTACTGGTAACCGTTTCTTTTTTGCAACCTCCCAATAAGGCAACCAGTAGCATTGCTACGGCTGGTAATGATAAATGTTTAGAGCACATGGTTTATATTAATTTAATTGTGACGTATGGTTAGGGCCGAAGGCTGGCTGTCCAATATAAGTCCACTTATATGGAGGATAGCTTTGATACCTTCAAAATATAATTAACGGTTACCTGTTGACGCAGACAGGCGTGCTTGAAGTACATTCAGCGGATACCGGGGCTTAAACCTATACCTGGCTATCAGCATTATTTATGGGTGACTTTTATTTGTTATTCGTTTGAAGGGGATCAATTCATTTCGGCTAATGATGGGTTTGTATAGATCCCGGTCGGTATACGTGGTTTAAAAAAACTTGTTAGTTTTCATCTTTTGTTCATTGTTTTTGGTATCCATTTTCCAATTCAGGTTATGAAAAATGAGGGTGCCGGATTTTAATCTTTTTGCTGGTTTCGGACTAATCGTAATTTGCATTCCATATATTTTTTTCAATCGCTGAATATCTGAATTTGTAGTTTTACTACCCGTTTATTTAGCACTTATCTTTAAACATGTGGTAAACATTATTTTTATCGTTGTATAAATCAGCAAGTTACCATAACCGTGCCACAGATGCAATTCAAAATTTTGAATGGATGTATTTCACAACAAATAAAATAATGCCTGCTTTATTGTCTTCAACTATCCAATGGCTTTCTCTTTCCTTACCGGTTATTGGATTTTTGATATTATAATCATTTCTAAAAAATTGCCGCAGACCCTTACTGGCAGGGGATTTAACACCAGGAAGGCTACAGGTAATATTGACAACAATGAAAGCCACATATCCTTTTGTTTCAAAACCTGATATTTCTCATACTCCTGTATGATCATTCTCAGGTTCAGCAATTATCAAATCTCCTTATCTTGGCGATTATAAATTGCTTGCTATGAAAAAGGGACTTAATATGAGTATCAGTACCCGTTCAGTTACAATATTGCGGTGTAGTATCGGTGTTATCTATTTATGGTTTGGCGTGTTGAAATTCTTTCATGGCTATAGCCCTGCGGAGGATCTTGCCATCAATACCATTCATAAACTAACTGCCGGCCTGTTATCTGCACAGGCAAGTATTTTGTTATTGGCCATTTGGGAAACCGTGTTAGGCTTATTGCTGATATTGGGTTACGAAATAAAAAAAGTGCTGCTGTTACTCTTTTTACACATGGCCTGTACCTTTACACCAATGTTATTTTTCCCTGCCGCTTCTTTTAAGATTGCTCCCTATGGGTTTACCCTGCTGGGACAATACATCATGAAAAATATTGTAATTATCAGTGCTGCCTGGGTATTGTGGGAAACAACACCTGACAATGAAATGCAGGAAGTTTTTAGTTCAATAGAATGAGAACAGTAATTCACTCATGCAGGCATCTCCCGTCTTTAAGTATAATCTTGGCATGATTTTTTAACATGGTTGAGAAACAAAACCTCTCAAATCATGAAAAAGAATTATTTAGTGCTTGCTTTCGCCCTGTTGGCTTCAATGACCCTTATTATTTCCTGTAGTAAAGACAATAAAAACTCCACCTTACAGGTAAGATTAACCGATAACCCGGTTGCCTTCCAGGAAGTAAATGTAGATATCAGGGAAGTGCGGGTAAAATTTGATGATGATGTGTCAGATAACGAATGGGTAACCTTAACTACCAACGCCGGTATTTACAACCTGCTTAGATTACAGGGTGTTGACACTGCATTGGCAACCGGTCTGCTGCCTGCTAATACCGTAAAGCAGGTTCGTTTTATCCTGGGCCCAAATAATACAGTGAAGGATAATGGCATCGTTTATCCATTGGTAATACCAAGCGGCTCCGAAAGTGGCTTAAAAATAAAAGTGAGTAAAAAACTTAATTTAACACTGGAAACTTTGGTGATAGATTTTGATGCGGCACTGTCGGTACTAAAGGAAGGCAATGGCGATTACAAACTTCGTCCCGTTATTAAAGTGAAATAATTATTATAATACCTTGAGTAAAAAGAGCCTCTAAATGAGGCTCTTTTTATTTTTATGATACCTGGGATATCTCCTGCGCAGCCTGTTTTGTGGTTTTCTATATTATTATCTTCCCTTTCAGTCCGCTTCTTTGGTCTGTGGCCAATTATCCTCCTGCTGTTTGCAATGCAAACAAACATTCACAGCAGGGAAATGATAAAATGCAAAACACCATTTTGAATACCACGGTTCTATTCGGGATGAACTACCACAACGGCCTGGACCAGTGGTTCAATTTTAGCATGCAATAACCACCAACCGTTCACTTTGTATTGCCGGCACTCAACTATTTTTCTCCAAACCCTTTCCTGCCGGGCAAATACTAAATTATTAATATTATCTTGGCCTCATTAGTATCAATATTTTATCTTTGATTTTTAATAAAACTAAATTATGAAGTTTATCGTTTCGTCGGCTGCCTTGCTTAAACAATTACAACAGATCAATGGCGTAATTAATGCCAATACCGTATTACCCATTTTGGAAGATTTTTTGTTTGAAATTGAGAAGAATAAGCTGACCGTAGTAGCAACTGACCTTGAAACTGTGATGAAAGTAAGTTTGGATGTAGAGGCCAAAGACAGTGGTAAAGTATGTATCCCGGCTAAAATTTTAATGGATTCGTTGAAGAATATCGCGGAGCAGCCCCTTACTTTTACTATTGATAAAAATTTTGGTATTGAAATTACCAGCGACAATGGTAAATACAAAGTGATGGGCGAAAACCCCGACAATTTCCCGAAAGAACCGGTAGCGGATGATGCCAATGCTTTTACCATGACTTCTACCGCACTGGTTACTGCTATCAACAAAAGTTTATTCGCTGTAAGCACGGATGATTTGAGGCCTGCCATGACCGGCGTATTTTTTGAACTGGATAAAAAAAGCCTGACCTGCGTGGCAACAGATGCCCATCGCCTGGTAAAGTACAAAAGAACCGATGTAAGTTGCCCCAAGTCGGATACTTTCATTGTACCTAAAAAGCCACTGACTTTATTAAAATCTGCTTTGCCTGATAATAATGATGAACTGACTTTGTCGTATAACAGTAATCATTTATTTGTAAAACATGGCGGTACAGAATTGGTTTGTCGCCTCATTGATGCCCGTTTCCCGGATTACAAAGTTGTAATACCGGTGGATAATCCGTATAAATTGACGGTAAATAAAAATGATTTTCAAAGTGCGCTGCGCCGGGTAAGTGTATTTAGTAACAAAAGCACCAACCAGGTAGCATTAACCATCAGCGGAAGCGAACTGCAACTGGCTGCACAGGATGTTGATTTTAGTTTTGAAGGAAACGAAAGAATGAGTTGCCAATACGACGGGGAAGATTTGCAGATTGCATTTAATGCGAAATTTTTGATAGAAATGCTGAATGCTGCCGAAACCCAGGACATCAATATTGAATTGAGTACCGCAACCAAGGCGGGCATTATAAAACCAACCGAGATGGAAGCGCATGAAGACCTGCTGATGCTGGTGATGCCGCTGATGTTAAATAATTAAAACGGCCCCCTAACCCCCGAAAGGGGAACTTGGAGAATATTAATTTAGAGTGCTTTTATTTTTTGGGACAGGATCTGCATTATTTGCAGATCCTGTTTTTCGTTAATATCGTCGCGAAAACTATTTTACCCGGAAAGTTTGATAATGCAAACTAAACGATGACCCCGTAAAAAGCTATTTAAAAGAACAATTTGTATATTTACTTATGCTATTACAATTAGAAAATACCAGCCAGGATAATATTAAAAAACTGATTGAATTTGCAGCGCAGCATCATTTAAAGCTTTCATTGGTTGATGAAGTGGAAAATAATTACCTCCTGCCCGGAAAACCACTTAGCCCCGAGCAACTAACCCAATTGATTGAAAATAGCCGAAGCAGTGGGACGATAGCGATGGATGATGCACACCGGCTAATCCGTAATGCGTATGATGCAGGTTAATTATACGAAGGACGCATTTAAATCCTTAACAAATCTTGTCAATTTTATTGAATCAACTAATACACAGGGGGCAGGTATGCGTTGGCTTAGTCGTTATGAATCCTTTTTACAAAAATAACTGTTTAAGCCGACCCAGATAAAGCAATGCAATAACCGCACAATGAACGCCTTGAATCTTCGCTGTATTTATTTTAATGATTGGATTATTGCCTTTACTGTTCATGTTGATTTTGTACTGATAGAAGCCATTCTTCATAAATCACGAATCACCGATTAAGATCCGGATTAAGGTAAGTGTACGTTATGGCACAATATTCATTTACAAAATCAATCATCGTAGTATTAACTCTTTTAATGACCTTGCATCATAAAAATATTAATCATGCTATTAATCGTACTTGGAATTATCATTTTAATTGTGTTTACAGTTATTGCAAATTATAGTGCTGTTGCTTAAAGTTTGCCGGTGCAGGGCGCATTGTGGCGTTGTTATTTATCCTGCTGGGGATATCGTCAGCCTGTGTTAAACAAATTGATGCTGGTGAGATAGGGGTTAAAATTTTATTCGGCAGTATTCAAAACGATGTAATGGGTAGCGGGCTGCATTTTATCAATCCCTTACTGGATGTGAAAAACCTGGATGTGAAAACGCAGAACTACACCATGAGTGGTGTAAATGACGAGGGTAACAAATCCGGGGATGACGCTATTAAAGTACTAACCAGTGATGGACTGGAAGTAACGATCGACCTAACCGTTTTGTATAGAGTGGTGGCAGTGGATGCACCAAAGTTATTAAGAGAAACCGGCGATGACTACCGCGATAAAATCGTCCGGCCCATTACCCGTACCAAGATCCGTGATAATGCGGTGTATTACCAGGCAGTGGATTTGTTTGGTTCCAAAAGAGATGAATTTCAACAGCGTATTTTTAAAACCATTGAGGATGATTTTAAAAAACGCGGGCTATTGCTGGAGCAACTGCTGGTAAGAAATATAACCCTTCCCAACTCGGTGAAAGCTTCTATCGAATCAAAGATAAATGCAGAACAGGACGCCAAAAAGATGGAATTTGTATTGCTGAAGGAAAAGCAGGAGGCGGAAAGAAAAAGAGTAGAGGCGCAGGGTATTGCGGATTACCAGAAGATCATTAACACCGGCCTTACCGATCAGCAATTGCAATATGAACAAATAAAGGCAATGAAAGAACTGGCCCTGAGTGCCAATGCAAAGGTAATAGTAATGGGGAAGGGCAATACACCGATTATCATTGACGGGAAGCAATAGAGGTGAATGGGCAATGGTGAATGGTGAATGAAAAAGCCCAGCCTCTTTCACCATTGCCCATTCACCTCCTTCACCATTCAGGAATTCAATTAAGAAGCTTATGAACCTGGTAACAGTAAAAACATTTGATAATTATTTCACTGCCAATATCATCTTAACAAAATTACATGCCGCGGGGGTGGAGTGTTATTTAAAAGATGAAAATACGGTTACAATAGATCCCATGCTAAGCAATGCCATTGGCGGGATAAAGCTGGTAGCAAGAAAGAGCGATGAAGCAATGGTGAAACAATTGTTAGCAGATTATGAAACCGAATATTTAAATGCGGCCACCTGTCCAAAATGTGGCAGCAACAATATTGCCTATATCGCAAAGCCAGGCGCAACCAACTACTTAACGGCTATCTTTACCTGGCTTTTTTCAAGTTATGCGGTGGCGCCCGATTATGTATATCAATGCGAAAACTGTGGTTTTGAAAGTGAACGGTTGCCTGAAACTTTTGAGCGGCAGGATGAGGTTCATGAAAATTGATTATTAAACTTCATGATGCATAAAATTGCCGCCATCGAAACATTTACATAAAGTGAATTACCTCTGTTTTTCGATTCCCCATAAAATACGCTGAAAGTCATTCAATCTCCCTGTGGCAATACATTGCAATTAGCGAGTACTGTTATTTTTTTATTATTCAACACCTGTATGATGGCACCGGTACGCACCTGCAGACTCGACACCTGCACTTCAGCGACACTGATTACACAGGGATTTGGAGTAGCGGCAGGTATGATAACATGTGTTTTTTCCGAAGGAGTTTTTCCCCGGCTCCAGTTGGCCGCTGTGTGCCAGTTGTTGCTTTGGATGCCTGTCCAGGTATTTACATCCTGCCCTACTATGGCAATGGCAGTATCCCTGCAACCTGCTGTATTAACCACTTGCAATATGTACATGCCTTGCGGGGCGGTAATAGTATTGGCGGTATTCCAGGTAGCGGTGAGGCCGGTAGTATTGTATAGCGGATTGAGGTTAACAGTTTCGCCTAGGCACACAATTGCAGCAAGTGTATCGGGCCCGAGGTCGGGCCGGTCTCGAAGGGAAAAGAGGGTATCACTGGCAACGCCTGTTACCGCGGGGTTGCTGCTGCTGACCCTTACCCGGTAGTTATTACCATCCGGCAGCCGGCGAGGCAGGCCTGCATATACCAGGCTGCTGGTAGTGCCGGTAAAACTGCCAATGCTTACAGGGCTGGTGAAGCTTCCGGATGCATCACTTAGTTGTATAGTAAATTGATTGCCTGCATTAAAACTTCCTTTTGCATCGAAGGAAAGAACGAAAAAGTCACTTGCACAAAGTTGTTTTTTTGTAACTGCTGTTACATTGATATAAGGAGTTGCTGCGGTGGCGCTGATGGGGAAAAGGATATTATTGGTAATGCTCCATTTACCCTGGGCATTGCGGCTGCGAATAAACAGCCGGTGGTCACCCACAGCCAGCCCCGAAATGTTTACCGGCGCAGCGAAAGTCGCCAGGGGGTTTTGTGGATTCAGTGCCAATGGGGTGGCATTGCCTGTGCCCGGATCAGTATCTATGAAATATTCTACGGCTGTTATGTTGGTACCGGGGCTCGCCTTTTTAATTAAAATCATGCTTCGGTTGGTGATGCTCCATTTACCATCCGCATTACGGCTGCGAATAAATAAGATATGCAGTCCATCTCCCAAAGCATCAATATTCACTGGTGCTATTTGGTTGGAGAGATCAATGGCGCTGTTGATGGGAATATTGGTGCCAAGCCCTGCACCGGGATCAGCATCAAAAAAATATTCCATTTTGTTAATAGCAACGGGAGCAGCAATATTCGGCTTAATCAGTATTTGGCTTCGGTTGGTGATGCTCCATTTACCATCTGTATTGCGGCTGCGGATAAAGAGCGTATGAAGCCCGGGTGCCAGGCCTGCAATATTGATAGGCGTTGTTATATTGGCAACATTGGCAGATGGAGAGATTGGAATGGGATTGCCATTGCCCATGCCGGGGTCGGTATTGAAGAAATACTCCACCCTGGTGATATTGGGCTGCGCCATGGCTTGCAGGCAGCAAATCATTGCCATAAAAGCTATTGAAAGATATTTCATATAAACGACCTTGAATTGAGGGAATAAGGTTAACAGTTACCTGCAAATTGTTTACAGGTGCTATTGAAACAAAGCTGATTAATTATTGCTACGGGTGCTAAACGTAATATTCATAGTATTGCCGCCGGGTGTGGTGGGAACAACCAATTGGTAAATGGCGGGTATAGCAGCCTGCAAGCCGGGTTTAAAAGGACTGGTGCCGCCATAAGCCCCGCAATCTGCACCGCTTTCTCCTGCGCCAATAGCAGGGCTACCAGCTTTTAAGACGAATGAAACATCGTTGGTACCACTGGCATTTACAAAAACATTGGTCATGTTTACGTTATTTACATTTCCATTACCTGCCGGTAAAGTGGTGTTGCCGGCAAGGTTATTTTTTACGGTACAGTTAGTAAAAGTGTAAACACCGTCTTTGTTGATGATATTGTTTTGGAAGGTGGCATTTTGAATGAAGTTATTGCCAGAACTAAAAGCGGCATTCAGGATATTATTTGAAATCAATGCTGCTGCATCAGCGGACATAGACAATGCACCTTGAACAATGTTATTGGAGATAACATTATTAAAGGTGGTGTTGTCAATAATCAAATTGCCAACGAAATAGTTCTGCAAAACTGTAATATTATTAGCGCCCCGAATCCAAAGCGATCCGCCAAAGCCATTAATGTTAGTAAATCGGCACCGCTCAAAACGGCAATTATCGGCTCCTCCATTTAAAACAACTTTATTCATATTACAATGAAATACTGACCCTGAAGCACCTGCATTAACTTCTACATCGAGTAAATTGGATGGGATTGAACTGAACTGAACACCAGGATTGTCTGCTAAAAAATCACCCACACTAATAATGGTTAACCGTTTGGTCATGTTTAGAGGGCCATAGTGTAAGTTGATGGTGGAGGGTTCAATGTATAAGGTATCTCCTGCCTGTACACTTGCATGGTCGTGCGCCAGTTGTGGCGTTGTAAAGTCACCGATAATTCCTGGCACATTGTTTATCCGCCAGGTTTTGGCATTGGCCTGCATTGAAAGGCATACCAGCAAAATGATTGCGGGCATTAATAAGGATTGTTTTGTTTTCATGTGAAAGCGATTTAGTGATTTGAAAATATCGTGGAATACAAGGCGTTGCGGAGGGCTTTCATGGGTTGTCAGGGAGGTATTATTTACAATGCTTATTTCACTACAGAGAATAAACATACAAAAGCAAAATCGTAAATGCAAGTTTTGAAGAATACATTAAAACTTAAAAGACAACCCTTCCCCGCAATGTCTCTTTTTTGTTGGCCTTTGCAATAAAAAAGGACATTGTGGCAGCAGACTTTAACCTATTGTTAAATGTGTTTATTAACTGTCGTGCTTTTTGTTATTCGATACAGCCTGCTGCCACAGGGGAAGAAGGATTGTAAGGAAGATATTATTTGCAAAGCTTTATTGCACAACAGGAAATAGACATACAAAAGCAAAATTGTAAATGCAGGTTTTGATGAATACATTAAACTTAAAAAAACAAATATTTCTGAACTTGCCTGGTGCTCACCGCTAAGCCCTGGCAGTAAATAACTGCAGGGCTTTTAGTACGGCGGCTTTTCTTCTTTTTGAAATATCAGCAATTGATTGATCATTCATAATAAGGGTACCATTACTACATACCTGCTGAATATATTTTTTGTTAACCAGGTGGCTGCGGTGGGTACGTATAAAACCTGATGGAATCAGCAATGGCTCAAAATCTTTCAGCACTTTGGCGGTAAGCATTGACAAATGATTGGTAAAAAAGATTTTGGTATAATTGCTGCGTGCTTCCAGGCGTATAATCTGCCCCGGCAAAAAAACGGCTTTGCCATTATTGGTTGGCAGGCTTAATTTGCCGGAGTTATTTATTTGCTGACTGATATTTGCTTTCATAGCACAAAAATTTATTCCTTTATTCATGACCGGTTATGTTAAGGGTTTTGCCTGTCATCACATTGCAGGTTACATTGTTCCGGTATGGTGCCAATGATTTACAGGTAGCATTGATATCTACTGCTACATTGTGGTACAATAGTACTACGGTATTGGCATCCGGTATTTTATTATTGCTCCAGGTAGCCGGATCGCTCCAGTTGCCTGTCTTAACCGATGTAACCACCGAATCTTTTTCCCATTGGGTAATGCTCCAGCTTTTATTTACACTGTCTTTTACCCGTATATACAATGTGTTGGAACCGGCAGGTATTTTATCGATGGGTATTTTAAAAGAAAATGAACCATCTGCAAGGGGGTTGGAAAATGTAACCGGGTTGGCGAAGCCTACGCCACTATCCGAGTTGAAAAAATATTCTGCACCGGCAATAACGGATATGGGAGTATTGATCACTTCTACATTGCGCCTGCCTGTTAACGACCAGTTGCCATCGTTGTCTTTAGTGCGGATATACAATTTGTGATAGCCGATCGGTAATCCTCTGGTAACGGCTGCAAAGTTTTGTAAGACAACTGAATCCTGCGGGGAAATGGTGATGGGGGTAGCAGCTCCAACGCCGGGATCGCTGTCAAAAAAGTACTCGCCGCCAATAATTTTTTTTATAATAATGGTGGAAATTACCTCGATGTTTCGCCTGGAAGTAATGCTCCAGTTGCCATCGCTGTCGCGGGTGCGGATATAAAGTTTATGGTAACCAATGCCAACACCAGCGAGGTTAATGGGCAAATTATAGGAACCATCGGGTTGCGGATTGTTCAGTGTAACCATTGTATTGTTGCCCACCCCGGCATCGCTGTCAATAAAATATTCGGCATGGGTTATATTCTGCGCTTTTAACAGCGTACAGCCAATAAATAATGCGGCAGTGAAAATATAATTTTTCATACAAAATCTATTTAATGGTTCTTGCCCTGATAGTTACCGGAAGTCCTGAAGCATCTGCAATACCCGCCGTTGATATCTCATAAATCACCGGGATGGGCGCAAGGCCGGAAAGCGTGTACCGGCTGGTGATGGCTGCGCCGCCAAAAGCTCCCCTGTCTGAACCATCTTTTCCACTATTATCAGCCGGTGTGCCATCTGCCACCTGGTAAGTTCCATCCCTTGAAGCCGATGCTGCAAATAATGTAATGATTGCCGGTACTACCAGGTTATTATTAGTTGTACCAAATTGGGTGGATAAGGTTCCTATATTGTAACTGATTACCCCTGAAGAAGCAGCGATATTTACAACGGCATTTGTTGGCATGAGTATGTTATTGGAAAACTCACTCGTTGAAAAGGCAAGTTGCGGAGTGGCCAGGTTATCAGGGCCGTCAAACACATTATTATTGCATTGCAAAATGGGCCAGAACGTAGTGGGATTAGCAAGCGGGGTACCCCATAACAATGTTTTTTGGCAAATATTGTGGTTAAAAACAATATCTGTCGGGGGCACGAAAAAAATGTTCCCATTGGTTGAAAGACAATTTTGAACAATCACATTGGGAAAGAAATTTTGCAGGATGTAAACATCTGCAAGCAAGGTTTGAAGCCAGACGGCCCGTTCAATTCTGCACCTTTTGATGGTACAGCCGTTTACCGTTACATAAATATATCCATCTGCCGTGTTTCCATTGTTTATTACATTTAAACCTATTGCCTGCGACCCCTCAGAACCGGCACTGAAAGACACACGCCCGATCCGGGTATCCAGTGTGCTGCTGCCGGTATTTGGGTTATCGGTTAAAAAATAACCGGTGCCAATCAATACCAGCTTTTTTGTAAGTGCCGCATCATCATAAACAACGGTAGAGCCTTCCGCATGGATGGTATCCCCGCTATTTACAATGCCAAACAGAACCGCCTGGTTTACCTGTGCAAATACGGGGTAGGCAGCAGTACCGCCCAGGTTATCACCCCACAATGTTGACCCATTGTAGTTGGATTTATTATTAACCCGCCAGATTTTGGCATGGACGGATTGAGCAAAGGATAGCATCAACACTACTGCTGATACGGCGAATAGTTGTTTTCTTTTCATATAAAAGTTATTTATTGGTGATAAAAGATGATGGTAAAACATGTAGTCCCCTTAGGGCTTCCCATGGTTTTGAAGGAGGAGGGAATTGGGTAATAAATTGGCTGGCTGCCCCGTAATAAAAGGGTCGGAATTAAACTTACAAAACCAACTGCATAAAAGCAACCTTTTAATATACTTTTTTAAAGTCTGTGATGAAAAGTTTTTTTGATTATATGCAGATGTTTATTTTGAGGAGATTGAATATGAAACATGTTGTGGGGCTTTCAAGGATAGTCGGAAAATTGATATTGCAGTGTTCTGTTTCAAAACAGGGAGTAAACCAGCAAAAGAAAAATTGTAAATGCAGGTTTTGTTGAATGCATTAAAAAATAAAGGAAAAATAATTTTACTGACTTAAAGGTCGGTTACTGTTAGGCTCTGGCAGTAAATAACTGCAGGTCTTTTAACACGGTAGCTTTCCTCCGTTTTGAAATATCCGCAATTGACTGATCGTTCATAATAATAATGCCGTTGCTGCAAACCTGTTGAATGTATTGTTTGTTTACCAGGTGGCTGCGGTGAGTGCGTATAAAACCTGAAGGAATCAGCAAGGGTTCAAAATCTTTCAACACTTTTGCGGTAACCATCGACAAATGATTGGTAAAAAATATTTTGGTATAATTGCTTCTCGCTTCCAGCCGTATAATTTGCCCCGGCAAAAAAAATGCTCTGCCTTCATTGGTTTGCAGGCATAATTTGCCAGGGCTATTTGTTTGTTGATGATTGATTGTTTGCATGGTACAGCATTGTATAGTTTATTTTTTGCCCGTTATATCCAGCGATTTGCCCGTCATCACATTGCAGGTGATATTATTCCGGTAAGGTGCAAGCGATTTACAGGTAGCATCTATATCAACTGCTACATTGTGATACAGCAAAACCACCGTATTGGCATCCGGTATTTTATTATTACTCCAGGTGCCGGGGTCGCTCCAATCACCAGCTTTTACCGATGTAACCACCGAATCTTTTTGCCATTGGGTGATACTCCAGTTGTTATTTACACTGTCCCTTGCCCTTATATACAGGGTGTTGGAACCGGCAGGGATTTTATCGATGGGAATTTTAAAAGAAAATGAACCATCTGCAGCGGCGTTTGAAAATGTAACAAGGTTCGCCAATCCAGCGCCAGGTTCGGTGTTGAAGAAATATTCGGCGCCGGCAATAACAGATATGTGCCTATTGATCACCTCTACATTGCGCCTTGATGTGTGGCTCCATTTTCCTTCGCTGTCTTTCATGCGGATGTACAATTTGTGATACCCGATTGATAAAGCGCTTGTTGCTGCTATAAAATTTTGCAGGACGATGGAATCTTGTGACGTAACAACTATTGGGGTAGCGGTATTATAGCCGGAGTCGGTATCAAAGAAATATTCGCCGCCATTGATTTTTTTTGCGCTATTGGTTGATATTACTTCTATGTTTCTACGGGAAGTAAAACTCCATTTGCCATCACTGTCTCTTGTACGGAGATATAGTTTATGGTATCCGAAGGATACACCTGCAAGATTAATATTCAGGTTATAACTACCGTCTGGTTGTGGATTAGTAAGGGTGATAAGATTATTTTTTCCTACCCCCGAATCCACATCGATGGCATATTCCGCCTGTACTGTGTTTTGGGCACTTATCGCCCAACAGCTAAAAAGCCATGCTGTAATTAGTATAAAATTTTTCATGGTAGTTTATTTGATGGTTCTGGCTTTGATGGTTACCGGAAGACCAGTTGCATCTGCAACGCCGGATGTTGAAATATCATAGATCACAGGAATTGGGGCCAGGCCAGAAAGAGTGTAGCGGCTAGCGATTGACGCTCCACCGAAAGCCCCACGTTCCTGCCCATCTGAACCGGCAGCAGAACCAGGTTTTAACTGGTAATCTCCATCGGTTGAGTTTAGTACAGGGTCAACAAAAAGGGAAGTCATATTCGCTATCACTATGTTATTGTTAGCATTTCCAAATTGCGCTGGCAAGCTACCGGTATTGTGTGCAATGCCTGTTAAGTTACCGGCATTCAGCAGTACAGTTGCACCAGTTGCTTTAAGAATATTATTTTGAAAATCCTGGCAGTCGAACTGGAGGTTTAGCACATTTTGAGGGCCATCAAATATATTGTTTATGCATTGGAGAATCGGTCCATTCCAAATGAGGGTTCTAAGACAAATGTTGTTGTTAAATACAACTTCTACTGTTCCCGGGCTACTTGATGTGAGTAGGGGATTGGTATTACGAGTAAAAAAATTCTGCAAAATAAAAATTCCAGTACATCCTCCTGAAATACTTATCCGGTCTGGGATTCGACAACGTTTAATAGTAATATTACTAACAGAAATAATAAAGGCAGAATTGGAAGCTACTGCATTTATAGTAATACCAATACATACCGAACCCTGTGAATTATTATCAAACTCAATTCTTTCAATTCTAGCCTCTTCAAAAGTAATAGCTGTCTTTAAATTTTCATTTAGAAAAAAACCAGGTCCAATAATATCAAGTCTTTTGTTTATTTCAGCCAATAAGTAATTATTTGGTGATGATTCTACATAAATTGTATCTCCGTTTACGACACTCGACCATGCCACCGCCTGATTTATTTCTTTAAAAACGGGATAAGTATTTATGCCTCCTAAAGTGCCCCCAAATAGTGTTGTTCCATTAAAATCTGAACGATTATTCACCCGCCATATCCGGGCATTGGCCTCTTGTGCAAAACATATCAGCATAACAATTGCTGACACTAATAGTGGTTGTTTTGTTGTCATACAAAATCTATTTATTTGATTAAAAAATGATACTAAAAAAAGAATTTACTGTATGGCTTATGAGCGGTTTTTATGGAGGATAGGGACTGACTATTTAATTGACCGACTGTAGTGTTTATATAACCTGATAATAAACCTACAAAACCAATAGTTTAAAAGCAACCTTTTGGTGCATTCATTTAGATAATTCTGCTACAAGGTCATATCGGTGCAATTGATGTATGGAATCAGTCATGTCAATTTAATAGCTTTTAGTTTTGCTGCTGCTGTTTTTTAAATCAACCTGATCAAAAGCTATTTGGTGTTAAAAGTAGTGGCTGATTACACCCATTTGTACTGGCACATTTCAATAGGATATCAGTATATAGGCATAAGATGATAAACACTCAATTTAAACCGCCCTTCAGAAAGTGTGTGATTTTCACTTAACACCTTACCCCGGCTGTCTTTAAAAACGATGTTTGAAAAACTAAAGGATCCTTCTGCAATGCCACCCTCCACGTTTTCAAACCTGGTGAATGTAAGGTTGCCATCCGTTCTGAAATGGGGATCGCTCTCTTTTATGCTTGTTGAATACTCAATTTGACCGGATGTGGTGTATGAAAAATGAAGGATCAGTGGCTGAATGGGTTCACCAGCCTTTATTGTATAGGAGGTTTGTAATTTTAATGAGTTCTTTATATCCATCAGTGCAAGGTTAAAAGTTCCGCCGCCTGTAAACCCTGTTTTCATTCCTAAAGCCCTGAAAAGATTTGGCTCCTTTTGCTGATCATCTCTTTGTACATATATGCTTTGCCATAAGGGGTCTTTCTTGTCAATGCGTACGAGTTTGCCATCAATTTTAAATTCAATAAAATCAATCTCATTATTTGACCTGGCACTCAGTTGTATTAAATCAGCTTTAGCATAACCCGGGTCGGGTATGGAAGAGGGCGGGTTAGTTTTAGATCCCAGTTTGTATTCAAGCATAATTATACCTTCACCTGACTCTAATAATTTAAAGGGCGATTTGATAGTTGGTGCCATTTTATCCCATAAATCCGAAGGGCTTCCTTTATGTTTAACAATAATAACAGCAGTACCGGATTTATATTCCATTGAAACATTTTTATCATTTTTCAGGGTAGCAATACCTGTTTTTAACTGCGCCAGGTTTGGATCATCGTAATCAATTCCCGGAACCTGTACATAAATAAATCCGGTAGCTTTTGTTTTATTTCCACCAAATACACCGCCAAAGGATTTTTTAATCAGGTCAATTGATTGTACAGTAGTGTTAACCGTGCTGGCAGCAGTTGTTACCGAATTATTGGCCCTGTTCATTTCAGCGGCAGCCTTATTTATTTTGTTATTGTTAATCAGTTGTGCATTTGCTAATCCTGAAATGAAGACAGCAGCTATGCAAAAAAGGAGGTGTGATATTTTTTTCATACAACTAAGTTTTAATGATTTGATTAAAGGAATAGAATTAATGGGAAAGCTTTTTCCGTTTAAAACCGGTTTCTACTTCCTGTTTAGCCTTCCTCCGGTTTAGTTTGAGCGGGTATAAGCTTTTTCATAAAAATGTTTTTGATGATGAATGATGATGTAAACTTAATTGGGATGCATAGGCAAAGCAACCAGCATTTATTATTTGCCAGGGGTGGTTTATTTTTTGCAGCAAATGAGTGTAATCATGAATGATGTAATTATCTTTCAGAAACCAAAACCTGCATCTTTACTATTACTCAAAATATTTTTAGACCTAATTCAAATAAAATCCATTACTGTTAACCGGCCAGTTAAAAAAATCTTTATTGCTGATATAATGAAACCTGAACTCGTTAAATGCCTGCTCTTGTGCCGGAAACACCTGGCGGATATATTGTAACGCATCGCCGACATAATTTGCTGTGGCCATATTAGTGCTGTTTACAAGGGGTATAAATTTTTGGGTATCAAAAATACTGATGGATTGTGTTACAAGGCCGCTAACCATATAATTTTTTGTTACGGAGCTTACCCAAAAGCTTCTTTCCGAGTTCATCATTTCTACCAGTGAATTTCTGATTGTTTTTGCAGGGGTAAAAAATTTGTGAATATTCAATTCATGATTGTAAGTGAAATATTCGTTTACGTCAAAATTGTAACCACCCCTGGGCAGGTCGGATGCTAAAATATAATTTGCATATTGATATTGGTTGGCAATTATTTTATAAGTGCCACCATTGCAGTTGGTATTCCAATCCAGGAAATCAATTTTAGCATTGATCAAACCATTGAAATAAGATAGCAGGTTCCTTGTATCGGTAGCAGATATTTTATTTTCAAACAATCCACCGGTAGCTACGCCATGCCCGCTGTACTTAACGCCATAATGTTGGGCCGGAAGATCGGTGGTGATTTTTTCAAAAACCTGTTTGAAAGCATCCGTATAGGCGGCACTGGTTGTTGCGGTAAGGTTAACATTGAGAATATTAAAGCTTTCCCTGTAATTTACCCATGCAGCCCCTCCATAAATATAGGCGGATTGTGTTGGATCGAAGTTAGCATTGAATTTATAAAGGCTTACTTTGGGCGTGGATGTATTCCAGATGATAACCATAAAAATCTGCATGTCATTTGTTTCATAAACGGAATGTTGGCGTTCCCATGAATTGTCATTGTAACCTACCCAACTGTTTACTACTTTTATAACATTGATATATTTTTTGGCTTGGGTGATTTTTACCGTGTAGTCCTGTATGCTGCCATCTTCTGCCTTAACCTTGTACATTACCGGTTTGCTGAAATCCTGCGAAGCCCCCGAAGCCGGAGTGCTAGTTGCATTTGGCGATAAAGCAATGGTGGGTGTTAAATTGGTAATACCGGTACCGGCTGGCACAGTTGCCGAAATTGTTTTATCTGCCTCATTGATAATACAGGCAATAGCCGGGTTGATCCCAATAAAAGCAAAAGTTTTAATTTCCTTTTCGTTGCTTTTCTTGCCAATGCCCAGGTCTTCTTTTGAACAGGAAAAAAGTATTATTGCTGATAGCAGTGTAGACCATAACTTTTTCATAATAAATAATTTTATACACCAAACTTACAATTGTAGGTAAGCCGGGTCAATCGTCATTTATTTTATGAGGAGTACTGTTTATTTTTTGCAACGAATTAGTTATTTCCTGAATAATTCAGTTTATCTTAATAGCTGTAAACTTTAATCTCATCCAAAGCTGCTTGTATGAAAATTATTTTTCTTTTGCCATTTATAGTTTTTACCTCCCTTGAATCATTCAGCCAATCATCCAATACCGCTGTTGATTCACTTAGGACTTTAATTAACAACCATTCAAAAAAAGATTCTACCAGGTTAAACCTGCTACTGGAATTATCTAAAATTGTAGACATTTACAAAGACGGTACAACAGTGGTAGGTGAAGCAATTCAATTAGCAAAAAGCCTGAATATGGAAAGCAAATTGGGTGATGCCTATCTATTTAAAGCATCCGATTTAATTGAACTGGGAAAAGATTCACTGGCGCTAAAAATAGTACAGGATTCAGCATTGCCAATTTTTAAAAAAATAAAAAGTGAAAACCAGGAAGCAAGGGTATATTCATTTTTAGCGAGGATTTTTCAAAACAGAGGCGAATATTATAAAGCAATTGATTACAACCTGATAGCATTGGCCAGGTTTGAAAAAATTAATGGTAACAAAAAGCTGCCCCAGGTTTGCAATGATTTGGGCGCCTGTTATCAGTTTATTGCTGATTATGTAAAAGCAAATCAATACTACCTTAAAGCAAAAGCTTATTTTGAAAAAAATGGCGACTCGCTTTCTGTGGCGATGACATTGACAAACCTAGCATCGGTGGAGAGTGGTTTAAAAAAATATACATCAGCTATTGAATACTACAGGAAAGCACTGGCAATAAGATATAAGCAAAAGGATAGCGCTGGTATTGCAAAAACATTTTGGGGTATTGGAGTTACTTATGATTTACAAGAAAAAAGTGATAGCGCTTTATGGTATTTTAATAAAGCATTGGCAATTAATAAAAGAAATAACCATAAATTAAATATAGCCGTGAATTTAAACAGTATTGGAATTACTTACAAGGAATTAAACAGATTCCAGAAGTCATACTGGTCTTTAATGGAATCATTGCAAATGTTCAAGGAGTTAAACAGGAAGTCCGGTATGTATGCAGTAAAGGTAAATTTAGGGGAGCTGCTTTGTAATGCGCCTGATACTTTTTTTAATAAGAAAACTATACCAATTTCAGAACGCTACAAAATAGCAGGCAGGTTATTTAATGAAATTATCGCTTATGCTAAGGACAGTAAAGATTTGGATATGGAATTAAAAGGATGGGAGGGATTAAGTTTGGTGAATGAGAAAAAGGGAGACTTCAGGAATGCTTTTGATTCGTATAAGCGGGCAGTAGTTTTGCAGGACAGCATTTTAAATGAAGAAAAAATTTCACTCACTACAAAGCAAATCGACGAGTTGGAATATAAAACAAAAGAAGCAGCAGTTCTGGCAACACACCAGGCAGAAATTAAACAACAAAAAACAGTAAAAAATGCGGTAGCATCCGGTGCAGCCATTTTAGCCTTTGGCGGCTTTATTTCCTTCATCTTCTATAAACGAAAAAGAGATGCAATAGCCAAAAAGAATGAAGCAGAATTAAAAGCAGAAATAACCGATACTGAAATGAAAGCTCTCCGTGCCCAAATGAATCCCCATTTTATTTTCAACTCCCTTAATTCCATAGGCGATTATATAGGTAAAAATGACACCAGATCCGCAGACAAGTACCTTAGCAAGTTTGCCAAACTGATGCGGATGATATTAGAAAACTCTGAGCAAAAGGAGGTACCGCTTTCAGATGATTTAAAAGCGCTGGAACTGTATATGCAGTTGGAAGCCCTGCGGATGAACAATAAATTCAGCTACGAAATAATAGTGGATGAAGGGGTGGATAAAGAAGGCACCATGGTGCCGCCGCTGATACTACAGCCATTTGTAGAAAACAGCATCTGGCATGGCATCGCTCAAAAAGAAGGGCCGGGCAAAATACTGATCCACATCAAAAAGGAAGGAGACAATATGATCAATTGTATGGTTGAAGATGATGGGGTTGGCAGGCAGCAATCTACATTGGTAAAAACAACCGCTTCAATCCAGGCGAAAAGTTCGCTTGGCATGAAGATAACCCAGGCGAGGATTGATATTTTAAACAAAATAAAAAATACCAAAGCAGTGGTAGAACTGAGTGATCTTGCACAGGGGCTTCGGGTAGAGGTAAAACTGCCATTGGCGACTAATTTTTAAACCATGATAAAAGCGATTATTGTTGATGACGAGCAGCATTGCACCGACCGGCTTACCAGCCTGCTGCTAAATCACCATGCGGCTACAATTCACCTGTTACCGGCTGCCAGCTCTGTAAAAGAAGGCATCCGGGCAATTAAAGAATACCAGCCGGATTTGATTTTTTTGGATGTGCAGATCAATGACCGAACGGGGTTTGACTTATTAAGGGAATGCGGCCCGGTTAATTTCAAAATCATCTTTACCACGGCTTTTGACCGCTTTGCTATCCAGGCAATTAAATTCAGCGCTATTGGTTATTTATTAAAGCCCATTGATGAAGACGACCTGGCAGAGGCCCTGGATAAAATCAGCGAAACATCTGTGGAAAATACCAGCCTGATGGCAGGAGTGATCGAAAACAATATGCACCAGCCGGTAAAGAAGAAGAAGATAACGATACCTACCGGCAACGAACTGTTGTTTCTAAATATACAGGAGATCATTCGCTGCCATAGTGATATCAACTATACCACCATTTATAAAAGCGACCATCAGAAAATAGTGGTGGCAAAAACACTCAAGGAGTTTGAAGAATTACTGGCCGACCAGGATTTTTACAGGATACACAACTCCGACCTGATTAACCTTGCCTTCATTAAAAGTTATAACAAAGGCAAGGGCGGATCGGTAGTACTACAGGATGGCACCGAACTGGAAGTATCCACCCGGCGAAAAGAAGATTTTTTGAAAAAAATGGCTGAGTTATAAATTTTTTTATTGCTGCTGCTGAACCATCTGCATATGCCTTCTGTATGAATTTGCATCGCCGCTACCTTCAGTCAGTGATCCTTTTTCATCCTGCGGCGTTAAAACGGCTAATACAGGTTTTGGCGCTGCGGTATCCTCAGTTGATACAGAAACGCCTACTTCAAGCGTTTGCTTGGCTGTGCCTTTGTAAGTTCCTTTTACCGGCGAACAATCACTGAAATTTCTGCCAATGGCCAATCGAACATGACCATCACTTACTATAATATTATTGGTTGGATCGAGGCCTAACCAGCCATAAAAAGGGATATATGCTTCTACCCAGGCGTGGGTGGCGCCTTCACCACGCATATTACCATCATGCGGACAAACATAACCACTTACATAACGGGCCGGGATATTTAACAGTCGTAGCATCACCAGCAACATGTGTGCAAAATCCTGGCATACGCCGGCTCTTAATTTCCATACTTCATCGAGGGTGGTTTCTACGCTCGTAATGCCTTTTATGTATTGAAAATTGTCATACACATAATTATTTAATTGTTGTACCGCCACATACACTGAAACTGATTTATAAAAACCAGCATCTGCTATTTGTTTTACTTCCGGTAATGCATCAAAATATTCCTGCTTCAGGAAATCAATAAAGGGAACTATATGTCGTATTTGAATCAAATGATCCCATTGCTGTTCAATCGCTATTTCATCTGTAGGAAATTTAATCGGCTTGGTGATCACCGCAATATGCGAATCAATCCTCAATTCCGTGTGTGGCGCAATATTCATAAAGGAACCGGCTTCATTTCCATAATAATCCCTGAATAATTCTACAAAAGGTTCACCGGTAATTTGAACCCGCTGGCTTTGCACCTCCTGGTTTTCATCCTTTATAGGGTACAGCATAATTTGATTGGCACTGTCGCGTACAGGTTCGGGATAGGTATATTTTGTAACATGATGGATAAAAAATCTGGGCATAATTGGTTGCTTTAAACTTTGCTGGTGGTGAATAAATGATGGCAGTACTGATGTGTAATGCTTGCAAATTCCACATTAAAATGATAGCTGGGAGCTTGCGAAAATATCTTCAGGCGTATGCAAAATAGTTATGGTTCAATTTATTGCCTATTTCAAACAGGCCCTTTTTGGTTTCATTTAAAAAATGGTGTAAGCCTTCATTCACAATAGAATCAGGTGTGGAAAATTTCACTTTACTTTTTAATTTGCCGATCATGAAATCAATCTGGTTAAAATCGGATTTGTTGCGTTCGCTTTTCAGCCGTTCAAAATACCGGTGCAACTGGTTCATAGAATAAATGACAGAACGGGGAAACTGCTCATTTAACACGATTTGTTCCACTACGTTTTTGGCTTCAAAGCCGCCCCGGTATGTTTTCAGGTACAATTCATAACCTGAAATGGACATCAGTAAATATTTCCAGTAAGTAGTATCAGTAATCTTATCCATTTCGTAATTCATATCACTGAATTTTACATCCAGGATATCAGTAGATTGAATGGCCCTCTCCAGGAACTTTCCGATATTGATAAAGGAATTGCCTTCGCCCCTTGCCATGGTTACATCGGTGGTGCCAAAATAGAGTAGGCCCAGTTTAATTAAATTATCCAAAATGGTGATCGGGTCTTCCTGCTGTAATGATTCGGCCAATCTATCCTGCCGCATCACATGGTAAAAATCATTCAGGCACTGCCACATTTCTTTAGTGATATGGTCCTGCACGCTGCGGCCATTCTCCCTTGCCAGCGTTACAATATTCAGCACAGAATTAGGATTGTCTTTCCCAATCACCATAAATTGCAATACCGCCCTGGTATCATGTGCGAGGGCATTGGCATCTTCTTCATTTAAAAAAGTAAAAATTTTTAATACGGGTCTCCACGAAAATTCCTGTGTATCATCCTGCGAAGAAGCGTAGTTGATTTTCAACATTCTCAAAATACCATCCGTCCGTTCCATGTACCGGCTCATCCAGTATAAACTATCGGCAACTCTACTTAGCATAAGTAT
Source organism: Ferruginibacter sp. (assembly GCA_031424955.1). GTDB lineage: Bacteria > Bacteroidota > Bacteroidia > Chitinophagales > Chitinophagaceae > Ferruginibacter. The sequence continues at coordinate 59,367 of JANPIJ010000323.1, forward strand.
AAAGCCAGCCCCTTGGCCCCCTAAGGGGGAACAAAGGCAGGCACTTTTGAATTTAAGTGAATAATATTTTGTCAGTCTATTGGTTTCTATTTTAATGTCAATCTATGTTAATAGAAAAGCTATCCAAATTGTCAGAGTCCAAATTCCCCCTTCGGGGGCCAGGGGGCTCTTTTTCCCCCTTCGCGGGTTAGGGGGCTAACACCCATGTATCCTTGCTACCACCGCCCTGCGATGAATTTACCACGAGCGAACCTTCTTTTAATGCCACCCTTGTTAATCCGCCCGGTACTATTTCAATCCCGTCCGGCCCGCATAAAGCATAAGGCCTTAAGTCAACCCTTCTTGGTTTCAGTTTGCCGTCCATATAGCAAGGCGCACTGGATAGGCTAATAATGGGCTGTGCAATAAACTGCCTTGGATCCAGCAATACTTCCGCCTTGTAATCTTCTATTTCCTGCCCGGTTGCAGCGCTTCCCATCAACATGCCATAACCACCGCTGGCATTCGTTTTTTTAATGACCATTTTCTCTATATTACTAAACACATGTTCCCGCTCTTCGGCTTTTCCCAACTGGTAGGTAGGAACATTTTTCAGCAGTGGCTCTTCATTCAGGTAATAACGGATCATGGCCGGTACAAAAGTGTAGATGGCTTTATCATCTGCCACCCCATTGCCCACTGCATTTACAATGGCCACGTTTCCTTTTCTGTAAGCGCTCATAATGCCCGCCACACCCAACATACTTCCGGGATCAAACACCAGCGGATCAAGGTATTCATCATCCACCCTCCGGTAAATAACATCTACCTGTTGTAAGCCACTGGTAGTTTTCATGTACACTTTATGGTTGTCAACCACCAGGTCGCTTCCTTCCACCAGTTCCACCCCCATCAGCCTGGCTAGGGTAGTATGTTCAAAATAGGCGGAATTATAGATACCCGGTGTTAGCAGTACGATGGTTGGGTTTTTAATTTGCCTCGGTGAAAGCGATACCAGGTTCCTGTGTAAAATCGTGGGGTATTCGGTAACACTACGCACATTGCTTTGCGGTAACAGGTAAGGGAATATGCGTTTGGTAATCTCCCTGTTTTCGAGCATGTAACTCACACCACTTGGTGTTCGCAGGTTATCCTCCAGTATATAAAATGTACCATCATTGTTCCTGATAAGGTCTATACCCGATATGTGTACATAGATATCGTAAGGCACCGGGAAATTATGCATCTCACGCAGGTAATGCGGACAGCTATAGATCATCGCTGCCGGTATCACGCCGTCTTTTATAATAAACTGGTCGCTGTAAATATCTTTTAAAAAAAGGTTCAGCGCTTTTAGCCGTTGCTTAATTCCTTTTTCTATATAATCCCATTCTGCAGCAGTAATAATACGTGGAATAATATCGAATGGAAATATTTTTTCTATCCCTTCACCACTGCTATATACTGTGAAAGTAACGCCCTGGCTCATGAACAAGCGCTTGGCAAATTCTTCCCGCTTATTTAAATCATCAATAGAAAGCTTTTCGAGGAACTCTACCGCATTCTTATAATGCTCCCTCACAGATGCATCGGAGTACATTTCGTCCCATGTATTGGCATCCACTAAATAAGACTGCATTAGATCGTTTGTCTGCATAGAAATCTGTTTTGGCAAATATGAATGGCGGGCAATCGTAGTATCTTAGCTTTTCAAATATAATAAATCAATTCTGTTTTCAATCATAACCGCAAACATTATTGGTAACTTTGTTCGTATTAATTTTTTTAATTATGAAGATAATTGCGATGATACCTGCACGATATGCAGCTACCCGTTTTCCCGCCAAGCTGATGCAAATGCTCGGTAATAAGTCAGTTATCCGGCATACCTATGATAATACTATTGCAACCGGTTTATTTGATAAAGTAGTGGTAGTTACAGACAGCGATATCATATATAATGAAATAAAAAATAATGGTGGCATGGCAGTTAAAAGCATCCGGGAGCATGAAAGCGGTAGCGACCGGATTGCGGAAGCAGTGACTGATATGGAGGTAGATATTATAGTAAATGTGCAGGGCGATGAACCCTTTGTACAAAAGGAGCCACTGAAGAAATTACTGGAATCATTTGAAGGAGCAGCAGGAGCAGATGTGCAGGTAGCCTCGTTGATGCAGGTATTGAAAGAGCAGCAGTTTATTGAAGATCTTAATTATGTAAAGGTAGCGGTCAATAAAAATATGGATGCTTTGTTTTTTAGTCGTAGTGTAATTCCATATCCCCGCGATAAATCGGTGATGCCGGTATATTATGAACATATTGGGGTTTATGCCTTTCGGAAAAAAGCGTTGATGGATTTTACCAACTGGCCAATTACTCCATTGGAAGCAGCCGAAAAAATTGAATGCCTTCGTTATCTTGAAAACGGAGTTTCGCTAAAAATGGTGGTAACGGAGTACATGGGAGTGGAGATTGATACGCCGGAGGATTTGAAGCGGGCGGCGGCTTTATTGCCCCTGTAAATTGATCAATAGTTGTTTTTCAAAATTATTTCAGCCAGGCACCGAAGTGCTACCCTCAACTATAAAATGATTAGCAGCCAAACAAATGCCCTTATTGAAACTAAAAAAGGAGAAATTGTAGTTTTATCGAAACCAATCAAAAAATCAATTGTTTGGAAAAATAAAAAGTAAATTTGATGAAAACATTCATGTAATGACTACAGAATCAATCCGACATAAATTGTATGATTATATCCGTGTTGCAGAGGATAAAAAGATAAAAGCCATTTATACTATACTGGCTGAAGAAATTGCAGGCGATTATGATCACTGGAATGATAAAACATTTATCGCCGAATTAGATAAACGCACGGCTGATTTTAAGAGTGGCAAAGTAAAGGGAGTAACATGGGTAGAAGCTAAGGCAAAAATTTTAGGTTCAGCTAAAAGGAAAACTAAATGAGCTTTCAAATTGAACTTCATCCGGAAGCTATTTTTGAACTAAAAGAATCTTATCAATGGTACGAGCATCGTTTAGAAGGATTAGGTGATCGGTTTATTGAATCTATAGATAAACGCCTGAACGAAATAGCAGAACACCCGGAACGATATGCAAAAAAGAAAAAGAATTACCGGTAAGTAATGATAGAAGGATTTCCTTATATGGTTATCTATGAATTTTTGACAAAAGAACAAATTGTTTTTGTATCGTGCATATTCCATACAAAAAGAAATCCCGGATTGAAGTACAAGCGATAGTTAGATAATGCTAAAAAAGTTCAAATATATATAATTTTTACAGGTCTGTCCCGGCGATCGTAGCTTGTTAAATATTTCAAAGACCGTCCTATAATCTTTAATAAGACTCCAAAAATCGCCTTACGAATAAATCGCCGCAGTCTTCAAAAACCTGTTCCAGTCCTCCAGCATCTTGCCCTTCAATACCCGGGGGAATTTATGTTGTCCACCAACCTTCCCCTTCGATTTCATAAAATCCATAAAGGTATCTTCGGAGAGTACGGTTACAATCACCTCTTTCAGCGCATGCTTTCTTTCTACTTCGTAATCGTCGTTTAGCTCCTTTAATTTATCATCTATACGGCAACGAAGGGTTTCGCTGTTTACGATATCATCCGTGGCTACATACCAGTGATGAGCAAAAAATTGTCCGTAAGGCTCGCCGGCTACAGTAAATTCCGGGATGGAAATATTCAGTTCTTCACTCACCATTTCAATCGCCTTGTTCATATTGTCCACACTTAAATGCTCGCCCACCAGGCTTAAAAAATGTTTGGTACGGCCGGTGATGATGATCTCGCTTTTTTCGGTGTCTACCAGCCTTACGGTATCGCCAATTGCATACCGCCAGGTACCGGCATTGGTACTGATTAAAATGGCATAATCCCGGTGTTCGTCTATTTCATGTATCATAAATGTTTCCGGGTCGTCCACCATATTGCCGTCAATGTCGAAGTTGTTTTCATCGAACGGTACAAACTCGAAGAAGATATTGTTATTCAAAGCGAGGTGCATTCCTACTGCTCCCTGCCTGTTTTGGTAGGCAAGGAAGCCTTCACTTGCAAGGTAAGTTTCTATATAGGTGATGGGTTTGCCCAGTAATTTTTCAAAGCCCTTTTTGTACGGTTCCATTGCTACACCGCCATGTACATAAAAGGCGAGGTTGGGCCACATTTCATGTATGTGATTCAGTTTATAGCGTTCAATTATTTTCTCCATGCACAATTGCAGCCAGGCAGGTACGCCTACAATAAAACCGATATCCCAGTTGGGTGCGTTATCTACAATTTCCTCCATTTTTTTTGCCCAGTCTTTTTCTCTGGCAATTTTTTTACCCGGCTTGTATAAACCAAGTCCCTGGAACCAGAAAGGAATATTTTTTTGCTGAATGCCACTCAGGTCACCGGCAAAATAAGTGGGTCCTTTTTGTAACTGGGTACTGCCGCCCAGCATCAGCCAACCCTTGCCAATCGCACTTTTAGGCACGTCCTCGTATTTTGCAAGACTGAATAATTGCTTGAAACTGGTAATAGTGTTGCTGCGAATAAGGTCTTTGGTGATGGGTATGAATTTGCTGGCTGCCTCACTGGTGCCACTGCTAAGGGCAAAGTAATGTATAACACCTGGCCAGCATACATCCGGAATACCCTCCTTCGCCTTGTGCCACCATTGGGCATATAATTTACTGTAATCGTATGTGGGAACAAACTGCTGGAACTTTTTGCCGGGATGCCGGCTCATTAATATTTCATCAAACCTGTATAATTGCCCAAACTGCGTAAACCTGGCTTTGCGCAGCAATTTTTTCAGCACTTTTATTTGCTGCCGCCGTGGGTCGCTAATCGGAAGATTTAGGGCCTTTGCGATACTTTTTGGGAGTTTCAATTCAAAAATTGGCATGCAATGGAATATGGGTTGATAACAAATTTACTCTTTACTATTGTTTTGCGGGTAATAATTTATAAATGGTAAGAGCATAGTTTTCGTTTTTGGATGATAAAATAATCTGCCGGCAGCCACTTAAATATAATACAAAAATACATAACTATCAGAAGAAGCTTATCCCTTGCTGCATATCATATTTTACGCTTTCTTTTAAACAGGAACAATTTTATGCGAAAGGTTGCCAACCCTCCATCCAAAGCCGTACTTACAAATTGTTAATACCTCTCCCATGATCTCCTCCAAAACTGGAGGGTTCATCAATTTGACGTAGGTTTGTTCCCTAAAAATAAAAATATTGATATGAAGAAATTTTTTGTTTCGGTTGTATTAACAATCTCGTTATTAAAGGCCAGCGCCGATGAAGGTATGTGGCTGCCTATGTTACTGGGCCAGCAGGTATATGCTGATATGGTAAAAAAGGGTTTAAAACTAACCAAAGAGCAACTGTATTCCATTAATAAATCTTCGCTGAAGGATGCCATCCTGATTTTTGGAGGCGGCTGTACCGGCGAGATTGTAAGTGACCAGGGGTTGATATTTACCAATCACCATTGCGGATATTCGGCCATTGCAGGAGCAAGCACGGTAGAAAACAATTACCTGCAAAACGGCTTTTACGCATACAATAAAGGCCAGGAAATTAAGAGTGGGCTGACTGTACAGTTTTTGGATCGAATTGTAGATGTAACCAGGGAAGTAGAGGATGGTTTGAAAGGATTGAACTGGACAGAGAGGACCAATAAAACCCAGGAAGTATTTAAAGGCATTACCGATAAGGTGGCAGATAAAGACAATGGCCTGGCCGGCAGGATTTACCCCATGTTTAAGGGCAATCAGTATATTATGTACGTGTACAAAACTTACCGGGATATCCGACTGGTAGGTGCTCCGCCGGAAAGCGTGGGAAAATTTGGTGGCGATACGGACAACTGGGAATGGCCACGTCATACCGGCGACTTTTCTATCTTCCGGGTGTACGCCACAAAGGATGGTAAGCCTGCTGATTACAGTAATGATAACGTTCCGTTGAAACCAAAGCATTTTTTGCCGGTGAGTATCAAAGGGCTAAAAAATAATGATTATGCCATGATATATGGTTATCCGGGTGGAACCAACCGATACGAAACCAGCTATGGCATCAAGTTGAAGAATGACATTGAGAACCCTTCCTTGGTTGAGTTACGGGATATCCGGTTAAAGTTAATGCACGAGCAAATGATTAAGGATCCTGCGGTTAAATTAAAACTCGCCAGCAATTACGCCAGTATCGCTAACTACTGGAAATTTTTTGACGGCGAAACAAAACAGTTAAAGAAGTTTGGCACTTACGAGCAAAAGCAAAACTACGAAACTGCTTTTTTAAAGTGGGCCAAAGGCAAACCGGAGTATGAAAATATTATGGTTGATTATGCTAAAAATTATGAAGCCTGGACTCCTTACAGTAAGCAACGCACTTACCTGGCTGAAGGTATCCTTGGTTCGCCACTGGCAGCTTTTGCGTCCTCACTGATTTCGCTGGAAGCCAATATGGTAAAGCCAGGTGTTTCATCTGCGGATATTAAAAAAGCAGCAGATGCCGCCAATGCATACAGAAAAACTTTTTTAGCGGCGGAAGACCTGGTAAGCGATGAAAAAATAGTGGCGGTTACTGCTATGCGTTTTTACAACGATGTGAACAAAAGCCAGCACCCCATTGGCTTTTACGAAGGTTTGAAAGCAAGCTATGGCGATTTAGCCGAAGATTTCACCTTTAAGAAATGGGCAAGGGATGTATTTTCCAAAACGATGATATTGGATGATACCAAATGGGCGGCCTTTTTAGCCAACCCTGATGCTAATGTATTGCAGGCAGATCCGGCTTTTGCTTATGCTTCCGAATTTTTAAAAAATTACAATACTAAATATGCTGCGTTATACACTGCCTTTAATAATAAAAATGCAGAACTGGGTAGAAGTTACCTGAAGGGCATTATGGCAATGGATCCGGTAGCTGCAAAGAAGATGTACCCGGATGCCAATTTTAGCATGCGGGTAAGTTATGGTAATGTAAAAAGCTATAGCCCGCGTGATGCAGTTCAGTACGATTATGTAACCACCGGTAAAGGAATCCTGGAAAAATATAAAGCAGGCGATTACGAATTTGACCTGCCTGCAAAGCAGATTGAACTGATGAAGAAAAAGGATTTTGGCCAGTATATTGACAAAGGAAAAAACGACCTGGTAGTAAATTTCATCACCACCAATGATATTACCGGCGGTAATAGCGGAAGCCCCGTAATAGATGCCAATGGGAATTTAATCGGACTTGCCTTTGATGGTAATTATGAAGCATTGAGTCATAAAATTGCATTTGATAAAGACCTGAACAGAACCATTTGTGTAGATGTGCGCTATGTATTGTGGTGTATTGATAAACTGGGCGGTGCTGCCAATATCATCAATGAGTTGAAGCTGGTGAGGTAGTAATTTGCTAATTAGCTAATTTGATAATGTGCTAATGGGGAGTTTGAAAATGTGGTCATTATCAAGAAGATCGAGAATATTCCAAAAAGGGCATTCTGTTTGAAGACCTCTCCGCCGCGGCCGAGACGGGGGCAAACTTTAACCATGGCAATTTTAAATATTGAATTTAAAGCAGTCACAAATAAACCGAATGAACTGGAAGCCCTGCTGCAAAAGCAGGCCCCGGTATTTATTGGAGAAGACCACCAGGTGGATACCTATTTCAATGTGCCTTCCGGAAGATTAAAATTAAGGGAAGGTAATATTGAAAATGCATTGATTCATTACCAGCGGGAAAACAAAGCCGGAAGCAAATCGTCGCATGTTTTATTGTATCAACACAAACCGGAGAATACCCTAAAGGAAATGCTGGTTAATTCATTGGGCGTAAAAGCTGTAGTGGATAAAACGAGACGGATTTATTTTATCGAAAACGTAAAATTTCACTTTGACAAAGTAAAGGATCTGGGTACTTTTATAGAAGTGGAGGCAATAGACAAAGATGGAACAATCGGAAGGCAACTGCTTCAGGAACAATGCGACGGGTATGCTGCATTCTTTAATATTGCCGTTGAGGATTTTGTGGCAGTTTCCTACAGCGACCTGGTTATGCAACAGGCAGGGAAGCAATGAATTAAATGATGTTCAAACAAAACGGGTATCCGGCATGTTCTTACATCAAACCAAAAAGCAAACAATGAAAAAATACATTCATTCACTTTTAACAATTTTATTTATGGCATCTTTATCAACACTTGATGCTCAGCATGCATCTTCTGTTAAAGGAGAGGAAGTAACCTACCATGACGGTAGCAATACCTTGAAAGGGTATGTAGCTTATGATGAAAAACAACAAGGCAAGCGGCCGGCTATACTGGTGATTCCGGAGTGGTGGGGAAATAATGATTACACCCGTTCAAGAGCGAGAATGTTAGCCGAATTGGGGTTTATAGCCATTGCAGTCGATATGTATGGTAATGGAAAAGTTGCCGCTAATCCTACTGATGCGCAAACCTATGCAACCCCTTTTTATAAGGATCCGCAGCTTGGTAAATCCAGGATTGAAGCGGCGATAAAAAAGATAATGTCTTATCCCCAGGCAGATGCATCCAAACTGGCTGCCATCGGTTATTGTTTTGGTGGTTCAATGGTATTGAATGCCGCTAAATTGGGAATGGATTTTAAAGGCGTGGTAAGTTTTCACGGCGGTCTTGCAGGCGTACCGGCTACACCGGGTAATACAAAGGCAAGAATATTGGTTTGCCATGGTGGTGCAGATAAATTTATCAGTGATGAAGAAATAAAGAATTTTAAAGATAACCTGGATGCAGTGAAAGCGCCTTATTCGTTCAAGGTATATGAAGGTGCAACCCATGCTTTTTCTAATCCCGTAGCAACAGCAACCGGTAAAAAGTTCAGCATGCCAATCGAATACAATGAGGCGGCAGACAAACAATCCTGGATGGATATGAAGGATTTCTTTAAGACGATATTTTAAATTAATTGCACGAATTTTTAAACACGAATTACACGAATTGATTATGAAAATTGCCCTCATCGGTTATGGTAAAATGGGACAAATGATTGAAGCAATTGCTCTGCAACGGCAACATGAAATTGTACTAAAGATCAACATTGACAACATAGAAGATTTTAACCACCAAAATATTGCTGCAGCAGATGTTGCCATTGAATTTACCGGCCCCGAAACGGCTTTTGAAAATGAAAAACAATGTTTTGAATTTGGTTTTCCGGTAATAAGTGTTTCCACCGGTTGTAATGATAAAATATAACAACCAAAAAATTTATGTAAGAAAAAAAACGGCAGCTTTCTTCATGCCAGCAATTTCAGTATTGGTGTCAATATTTTTTTTGAAATAAATAAACTGTTGGCAAAACTGATGACATCACAAACCGGTTATGATGTGAGCCTGAAAGAGATCCATCACACCCAAAAAAAAGATGC